>DATFGJ010000228.1:0-7674 GCA_035249585.1 Lacipirellulaceae bacterium | reverse complement strand
TGTACACATGAACATATCACCAAGGGGCCGGAAAATCAATAGTTTTTTCGGCCACCGGTGAATGGGCGGTTTCGGCCGTGAGCTCAGCCGAACGGAGGGTTTGACCGCGAGCACAGCTCACGGCGTGGAGAGTCGATCAATCAAATGCTTCGGCACGCTTTAGCGATACGCCCGGCGTGCCGCCGACTCGCTTTCCATTTTCCCATACGGTTTCGCCGGCAACCACCAGACGTTTCAAATGCCGCCAATCCGGCGGCGGCAGCGAAGGCAAATCTGCGCCGACATCGAATAATTGAAAATCGGCATAACAGCCGCGCCCGATCCGGCCGCGCGTGGCTCCAAGGCCTAGTTTTTTGTGAAGGCCGTCGATTTGCTGCGCCAGTTCTCGATAGCCGGGCGGTGACGCATCGATTCGCGGCAGTTGATTGGCTTGCAGTAACGGCAAGCCGAAGTGATCGAGTTGCTGCCAAAGTGCTTCGTCCGCGTGATTTCCGACGACCGCCAACATGCCGCGAGCGGCGGCGACCGCAACGTGCTCGACAAGTTGCTGCCGGGAGAAACTACGTGAAGAATCCAAGCTGCCCACAAAACCCCAATTGATCGGCAGCCCTCGAGAAGCGGACAACGCCTCGATTGCTTCGCGGTCAGCTAAATTCAAGGAGCCCATAACACTTGTTACACCTTGCGACAGCAGCGACTCAAGCTGTGCACCCGCCAGATCGATTTTCGGCGTCCAATTGGCAAGAAACGCAGCACGGCCCGGCAGAATAAGGCAGCCCGCGGCGTCGATCGTAGACTTTCCCGCTGTGGTGCTGAGGTCGCCGATTTCGACAATTTTGCCATCGCGATTCGAAGTCACGGCCAACCGGCTGCCATGCGAATGGTCGATTCCCAGATCGGCTTTGTATGCGGCGCCGTGGTGAGCATCGAGCACATGTCCGCCGTGGATCAGAACGTCGAACAAATCGCGCGAGTTTGATTCGGGCAGCGACTCATAGATTTGCGGGTCGATGTGCGCGATGCGGCCGGTGGCGATGGCGTGCAGCGTGCTGAGCATGCCATGGAAATGGAGCCGCACCAGCGGCTCGGGATCGGCCTCGGGCCAGCCGCCGGCTTCCACAAGCATCGCGACTGTGCCACTGGCTTGGATCGTGTCTCCGAAGGCGCGAGGCTCGAACTGGTCGTCATATCGCGAGATCATACCCTCGGCAAATGGGCGCACCGCGTCGACAAAGCAGGCCGCGAGTTGCTTCGCGCGGCGCATGTGCGGGGTGGGAGTGGCGGCCGCATCGGCCGAGGGCGCGAGCACGGACACGGCGGCCGGCTTGGGCGGCGTGCCGACCGACCGGCGCGCATTCTGGTTATGAAGGTTGAAACCAAAATCGGGCTTGAGCGTTTCGACGGCCCGCCGCAGTGCGCGCCCTTCCGGGGTGGCAAGCCGCCGTGCGTCGCGGTTCACGTCGATGCCCTGCGCGTTGAACCGGCTTATGCGCTCGGCGCCGTCGGGATTCAACAACGGGATGATCGAGAGCGTGCAATTTGCGAGGATGTCGTGGGCGAGTGGCAGGGGTGGCGCGCTCAACAGATAGCTCATGAGGTCGAGCACGACGGCGGTGTGCGTCGGCTCGTCGCCGTGCATTTGCGACCACATGAGGACGCGCGTCCGGCCGCTGCCCAGAGAGGTCAGCGAGATTGGGCGGCCTTCGAAGGATTCAGCAAAGTTTTCAATGCGTAGGCGCCCGGCAGAGTTTGACGCCAGGTTCGCTATTATCTTTTCTACGTCGTCAACACGGATCGTTGCCGGATCGGTCGGCGAAACGCGGAATCGCTCGTAGTCGCGGCGGCTAAGCAAGCTTTAACTCTTTTATGTCTCACGTAAAGGCGCCAAGGCGCAAAGATTCGAACCACGAAGGAAACGAAGGACACAAAGTGTTACGGCCCTTTGTTGGCATCAATATTCCAACTTTGTGTCCTTTGTGTTCTTGGTGGTTTACTACTTCTCCGCTTTGCGCCTTGGCGCCTTTGCGAGAGATCCGTATTTGTTATTTGTTCGCCGCTAATTCCACGCCGCGGAAGACGCGCATCAGGTTGCCGCCGAGGATGCCTTGGATTTGCGCTTCCGAATAGCCGCGGTCCAGAAGTCCCTGCGTGATGTACGGAAAATAGCTGACATCCTCAAGCTGCTCGGGCACGACGCTGATGCCGTCAAAATCGGAGCCTAAGCCGACGTGCTTGACGCCCGCCACTTTGGCGATGTGGTCGATATGATCCAAGAGGTCGTGAATCGTGCCGCGCGGATAGGGATGCTGCCGGAACCAGCGTCGCATTTCCTGTCGGCGGCGATCGGCATCATCGATCTCTGAGCGCAGCTTTCGCTCCAGCGCCATTCCTTCCTTCGTGATGTTCGTGGCCTCGGGCACGATGAAGCCGGAGAAGAAATTGACCATCACAACGCCGTCCTTGTCTTTAAGCCGTCGAAGCACATCG
The DNA here is from genome assembly GCA_035249585.1 of Lacipirellulaceae bacterium. Taxonomy (GTDB): domain Bacteria; phylum Planctomycetota; class Planctomycetia; order Pirellulales; family Lacipirellulaceae; genus JABDGM01. The sequence goes on along the minus strand of DATFGJ010000228.1, from coordinate 5,187 downwards.
TCGGGCACGTTGCGCGGATGGTCGGCGACCGCACGGGCGGAGGAGTGCGAAAAAATCACCGGGGCCGTGCTCACGTTGAGAGCGTCGTGCATCGTTTCCGGCGATACATGAGACAGGTCCACCATCATGCCCAGCTCGTTCATCGTGCGGACGACTTCTTCGCCGAAGGGACTCAAGCCGCCGCTCTTGGCCTCGTCGGTGCCGGAGTCGGCCCAGCTCAGCGTATCGGTGTGAGTGAGCGTCATGTAGCGGGCGCCCAGATCGTACAAGTTTCGCAGCGTCCCCAGCGACTCCTCGATGCAATGGCCTCCTTCGACGCCGATCAAGGATGCGATTTTGCCTCCGGCGTGGATGCGCTCGATTTCGCTGGTTGTGAGAGCCAGCTCGAAGGTTTCCGGGTAACGGTTGAGCATCAACTTTACGAGCTCGATCTGCTCGAGCGTGGTGGCCAGCGCCTGGCCTTTGTAGCCCAGATCGACAGGCACCCACACGGACCAGAACTGAGCGCCCACACCGCCTTCTCGCAGCCGCGGGATATCGGTGTGGAGCTTCGGTTGCGGCAGCGAAATATCTATCTTTGAGAAGTCCGCCGAGCCTTGCGTGCGGATTTCCCACGGCAAGTCATTGTGGCCGTCGACCACCAGCGACCGCCGATGCAGCTCGCGAGCCGCATCGCTCAACACGATCGGCGCGCGTTCGGATGTTGATGTTTCCTGGGCCACACAAAATCCGGTATCGCACGTGCACGCGGCAATAAACAAAAGTCCAACGACTCGATTGGCGCAAAAAAAATGAGAGATCATTTGAAACTTGATGCCGTTGATCGGGATTTTTTTAACAGGAGGTAACGGAGGAAGCAGAGCATGAGGTTTTGCCGAACTCTGCTACCTCTGTTTCCTCCTTTTCATTCCATTCCTATGTGTTTTTGTTAATGCATGACGAAATAAGTTTAGTTTCCTGCCTTTTCCGATTCTGGCTCCATCGGACGATCGATCTTTATAAGATCTTTCCACGCCCAGCGGAACAGGTTGCGCGTGTCGGTGTAGCGTGAGTCGGTGGAGGTTGAGCCGAGCACGACGACGATCAACCGGCGGCCGCCGCGCTGGGCGGTGGAAACGAGGCAGTTTCCGGCCGCCCCCGTGGTGCCGGTTTTGACGCCGTCGTAACCGTCGATTTTCAGCAACTGGTTTGTGTTTCGCCACACGACGTTGCGCTTGTAACCGGAAACCGAATCCACGGTCGTACCGTGCTGCGGCGTGGAGACGATTTTTCTGAACAGCGGCACGCGAAGGGCCTGATGCGCGAGAGTGGCCAGATCGCGAGCCGTGGTTTTGTGGTCGTCGCTGGGCAGGCCGTGCGGGTTATTGAAGTGCGTCGACTGCAATCCGATGTCCTTTGCCAAGTCGTTCATTTGCTGGATGAAGTGATCGTACGAGTCGATCTTTTCATGGTCCGTCCCGCCATCCGTCGCGCCATAGCGTGCGCCAAAGTGCTCGGCGAGCGCGACCGACGCGTCGTTGCCCGAGGGCAGCATCAGGCCGTACAGCAATTCGCCGACAGAAAGTTTTTCCCCTTCGCGCACGCCTGAAGTAGAACCGGGCGTGTTGTCGGCGCGGGAAGTGAAGGTGACAATCTCCTCCAGCACTTTGGGATCCTTTTCCGCGAGGCGAGTGACGATGAATGCCGTCATGATCTTGGTGGTGCTGGCCGGGTCGCGTTTTTCCTGATCGTTTTCGCCGGCGAGAAACTCGCCGGATTGGCCGTCGATAATCGCCCAAGCTTTCGCGGTGACGAACGGAGTGCCATTCAGCTTGTCGGCCGGTTCCTTTTCGAGCGTTTCAGCGTTTACGACAGCTGGCTCAGGCGTCGGCTCTTCTTCGGTCAAGAGTGGACCTAGTGCACGCCATGTGTCGGCGCTCACGACGCCGGTCGCCTCGAGCCCCTCTTGCGTTTGGAACTTCTTGACCGCGCTCTCGGTTTCCGGCCCGAAATCGCCGTCGACGCCGATGCCGGGAGAGTCTTTGATGCGGGCGTTGAGAGTCCGCTGCAGGGCTTCGACCAGGTCGCCGCTCGCGCCCGTTTGCAGTGTGCGGGCCACTGGGGCGACCGGGGCCTCGCCCTGTGAGTTGAAGTACTGATAGATCGCCGATCCGAGCTCGGCGCAGAGCAAATCGCCCTCGTTGTCGTCGGTCCAGCGCTGGTCCTTGTTGTTCGTTGTGAGGATGCAGAAGGCGATCGGCCCGCCTGGAGTTTCCATGATGCCCGCGTCGGTGCGCGTTTGCGACACCGAGCCCGTCTTGTGGGCGACGCGCGTGCCCTCGGGCAGCGAGCGGGGCACCTTTTGCTTGTCGGCGCATGCGAACAAGTGGTGAAGCATTTTCTCTGACGCGTCCTGGCTCACGAGCTGGCGGCCATGCAGCAGTTCGCACAGCTTGACCATGTCGCGGGCTGTCGTGCTGCCCAGGCCAAACTCTTTGCTGCGCTCGGGGGCGATCGACGTATCAGCCCGATAAACCTTGGCGTTGATCCGCGTTTCCCGGCAGCCGAGCGACGCCGTGTATTCGTTTGTCGCCGCGAGGCCGAGCTTATCGATCACGAGGTTAGTCGCCGTGTTGTCGGAGAAAACGATCATCAAGTGAATGGCGTCGCGCAGCGAAATGGTCGCGCCGGGCGAGAAGTGCTCGGTGAGAATGCCGGAGCCTTGAACTTTGTCGTCGGCCTTGAGCTCGATGCGCTCATCGAGCGAGAGCTTTCCTTTTTCGACGGCGTCGTATGCTGCCGCCATCACGGGAAACTTGATGAGGCTGGCCGTCGGCATCGTGCGATCGGCCTGGTATTCGTACGATTCGCCCGTCTTGAGGTGCTTTACGGCCACGGCCACCTCGCCGCGGTGCTGCTGGATGGCGGGAAGCAGGACTTGTTCGAGGGTTTTTTTCGATTTGTCCTTTTCATCAGCGGCGAGAGCCGCAATTGCCGCAGTTTTGAACAAAACCACTGCAGTAAAAGCGAAACGTAGCGTAACTAATATGCGACTCATGCGAAAAGACAAACCTCACGTATCTTTGCTCAACGGCCCGTCGATTAACTCGACGCCGGTGCCGTTTGCGTTCGGGTAAATGCATCGCCCGCGTTCCAGGCGCACGCCAGTGGCGATGTCTTTTGCCAGAAGGACCGCGCCGTCCATGTCGACGTAATCCAACAGCGGCAGGAGCTGGGCGAGCGCCGAGATGCCGACAGTGGATTCGGTCATGCAGCCGGCCATTACGTTCAGGCCGAGTTCGCGGGCGCGCGTGATCATGCGCCGCGCCGCGGCGAGGCCGCCGCATTTCACGAGCTTGATATTGATGCCGTGAAACCGGCCGGCGCAGCGGTCGACGTCTTCCTCGGTGATGCAGCTCTCGTCGGCCACAAGAGGCAGCGCGGAGCGCTCGTACGCACGTCGCGCGCCGTCGCCGTCCTCCGGCGGCAGCGGCTGCTCGATGAACTCGACGCCCAGGTTCTTCAGCGTGGGCGCAAGCTCGATCGTCTGGTCGGCGGTCCAGCCGCAATTTGCGTCGACGCGGAATAATGCGTCCGTGTGCCGCCGAAGCTCGCGGATGATGGCGAGGTCGTCGGCCGTGCCAAGTTTCACTTTGTAAATGGGCCAGCCGGGCATCTCCATCAACTTGGCAACCATTTTTTCGATCGTGTCGATGCCAAGTGTGTAGTCCGAGTGCGGCACCTTCGCGGTCGAAAGGCCCCAGAGCCGATACACGGGAGCGCCCCGCAATTCCCCCCACAAATCGTGGATTGCCTGGTCGAGTGCAGAAAGCGCGAATTTGGAATACGTTTTTTTTGGAAGTGCTGCGTCGAGCTCGGCAATCAGGCGCAGCGGCTCATCGCAGGAATCAGCTTCCACAAGCGGCCGAACCGCTTCAATGGCCGCCGACATGTTTTCGATTGTCGCGCCGTAGAAAGAATTGGTCGTCGCCTCGCCGTACCCATAACGACCGTCGGCAGCAAGCTCCACGATGAGCGTTTCCTGCACGGCGACCGAGCCGCGCGAGATTGTGAACACGTGCTTCAGCGGCAGGTCGAATTTTTGATAGGTGAGCTGCATGCTACCCGGCCTTTGCCAGGTGCGGGAACAGTTCGTGGCGTAGCGCGAGCACGGCGTTAACCATGTCGTCGGGGCCATCGCGGATCACGTCGCACACGGGCACGCCGAGCTCCCGCCGCACGCGCTCGCGTTCTTTTTCCGCCTCGTCAGGAGTCAAAAGCCGGCTGTTCACCGCCACGCCAATCACTTTCGCGGGCATCGCCAGCGAGGCGAACATTTCGTACGCATCAACTAACTTGGCGAGCGGCACGAGGGGCACATACTCCATGCCGTGGACCTGCGTGCGTCCCGCCTCGTAAACCATGATCATGCCGTGCGGCACGCAGCCGTGCAGCAGGCCGGCGGTGACCGCCGAATAGCGAGGGTGCGAGAGCGAGCCCTGGCCCTCCACCACGAGGATATCGTGATGTTGGTTGGCGAGCACCAGCTTCTCGACCGCGCCGTTTACGAAGTCGGACACCACGCAATCGACGGGGCAGCCGTCACCTTCGATCATGATGCCGGTTTGCCCGGTGGCGATGAACTTCGCATCATATCCTCGCTTCTTGAGGCCGAGCGTAATTTCAACGGAGGCGAGCATTTTGCCGACCGAGCAATCCTGGCCGATCGTGTGTATCCGCAGGCAATCCTCGCGCAAGTTGCGGCGGTTGGCCACGTCGCGCTCGTTGTTCTTGTGAACGTCATAAATCTCGACGCCACGGCGGGCGGCGGCAGCCGCGATTTCCGCGTCGCTACTGATAAAGTCGTGCAGCCCCGAGACGATGTTCATGCCGCGCTCGACGGCTTCCAGAAGAATCCGCCGCCATGCGGCCGGCAGCTTGCCGCCGCTCGGGGCGATGCCGATCATGAGCGTGTTAGCGTCCGGCGCGTCGGCCAGGCGGGCCACCACAGGAATCTTGCCGCCCACGCCAAGCAGCTCCTGCGAAGTGTGGCCCGGCTGCGTCGTGTCGAGCAGGGCGATCACCTCATCGGGCTTGTAACGCACGACGCACGAGGCCGTCTTGGCCGTGATCGGATTTGTGTGGCCGTCGGTGAGAATGACGATGCGGCGCTTGGACATGGGTCGGCGAATCTCCTTCCTGTGATCG
>DATFGJ010000227.1:0-4335 GCA_035249585.1 Lacipirellulaceae bacterium | reverse complement strand
GTAAGCTGTTTACCGTAAACATGTTGCTCGCAATTACTCGACTGCGCACTGCAAAGTGACTGCCGCATAAGCCGCCACCGGAGACTGAGCGTTGTCTGATAAGCCTTGGGGCGGAGTCTTTCATGAAGCCACGGATCGGCGCGTCGAGGAGTTCACCCAAAGCGTGAGCTTCGACCAGCGGCTATACGCTCACGACATCCGCGGCTCGATCGCCCACGCCCGCATGCTGGCGAAAACCGGAGTGATTTCCACCGAAGAGTGCCGCCAGATCGTGGCCGGCCTGGAGCAGATCGGCCACGACATCGCAGCCGGCCAATTCGCGTTCCGCCGCGAGCTGGAAGACGTCCACATGAACATAGAGCGGGCGCTGGTGGAGCGGATCGGCGACGTTGGCCGCAAGTTGCATACGGGCCGCAGCCGCAACGACCAGGTCTCAACCGACTTGCGCCTGTGGTGCCGCGACCAGGTCGACGCTATTTGCGCTGCAATTATCGAGCTCCAACGCGCCTTCGTCGGCCGGGCCGACCGGGAGGACGCCGACGTCATTCTGCCCGGCTACACGCACCTTCAGCGGGCCCAACCCGTGCTGGCCGCGCACTACTGGCTGGCCTATTGCGAGAAACTCCAGCGCGATCGCGAACGGCTTGCCGATTGCCGGCGGCGCGTCAACCAGCTACCGCTCGGCACGGCGGCCCTGGCTGGCACGACCATTCCCATCGACCGCCAAATAGTGGCCGACGAACTCGGATTCGAAGGCATCCTGGCCAACAGCCTCGATTCGTCGGGCGACCGCGACTTCGTCCTGGAGCTTGCCTCCGTGCTGGCCACAATTGCCGTGCACCTCAGTGGCTGGGCCGAGGAGTGGATCCTGTGGTCAACGACCGAATTTGGCTTTTTGAAACTACCGCAACAGTTCTGCACAGGCTCCTCGATCATGCCGCAAAAGATCAATCCCGACGTGCTAGAGCTGATTCGCGGCAAAGCGGGCCGCGTGATCGGCAATCTCACAGGCCTCCTCGTGCTCATGAAGGGGTTGCCGCTGGCCTATAACCGCGACTTGCAGGAAGACAAAGAGCGGCTGTTCGACTCAGTGGATACGATGCTGGCCTGCCTGGAACTGGCGGCGCCGCTCGTTGCCGAGGCCGAGCTAAACCGCGAAGCGATCGCGTCGCGACTCGACCGCGGCTACCTGGATGCCACGACTCTCATGGAGTATCTCATCCTGCGCGGCGTGCCGCAGCGCACGGCTCACGAAATCATAGGTCGACTCGTTGCCACCGCGATGCAGCGACGTGTGCCGCTCGCCGATTTGCCGCTCGAAGAGTTCCAATCGGCGCACGCCTCGCTGGACAAAAGCGTGTTCGACGTGCTTGGCGTCGAGCATGCCGTCGAGGCCTTCACCAGCTTTGGCTCGACCAATCCGAAACAGGTTGAACAACAGCTCGCAGCTTGGCGCGAGCGATTGAATCAAGGTACGAAGCTGATCTCACATCGTGACGACACCAATGATTAAGTACTTGAGAATTTGCCTGCCCCTTGTGACGCTGGCTGCAGCAATCGCTGTATGCCCGTCCGTCAACGCCCAGCCTCCCGAAGACGCCGCTGCTGCAGCACCGCCAGCTGCCGCGGATGCGCCTCCTGCCGATGACGCCGGCCCGCCGATAGAGACCGATCCGGCTGTGCTGGCGATTTTGGAGCTTCCGCGCGAGGAGCCGGCCGATTACTTCCGCGCGATCGTCGTGCTCATTGAGCTGGACCGGCCCGAATTGGCCAAGCCGATTTTCGAAGAACTCGTCCAGCTGCAATTGAACGATGCGCAGCGCGCAGCGCTCGTCGAGCAGTTCGGGTCGCGCAGCATGCTGCTCCTGGCGCGCACCAAGGAACTAGGCCCCGCAGCGGTTGAATTCGCGGAAGTTAGCACGACGGCGGCGGCAAATGCAGCCCGCGACCCACGGCGGCTTGCGGCTCTAATCCAGCAGGTCGTGAGCGGATCGGCCGAAGAACGGCAATTGGCAACAAACGACCTCGTCACGGCCGGGCAACCCGCCATCACGGCGACTCTTGAAGCGCTCGCGCGCGAAACTGACCCTGCGCGACGCACTGCCTTATCGCGCGCCGCAGCGCAAATGGATCCGCTCGTGATCGGCCCGCTGCTAGCAATGCTCTCCACGAAGGACGCCAATTTGCGCGACCACGTCGCCCGACTGCTGACACATCTCCGCGCTACAGAGGCGGCGCCTTTTTTAGCAGCGACGTCCGCTTCGGCTCGACTGAGCTCGCCGAAGTCAGCGGAGCGGGCGCTCCTGGACGCCATCGAAAACTATTCGGCCGGCGTCCCCGCGTTTTCACCAGATGAAGCGGGCCAGATCGAACTGTGGCACTGGAACGACGCAACAAATAAACTCGTCGCCGCCCGGTATCCGGCCGACGAAGCGCAAGTCATCTGGATCGCTAGGCTGTCGCGCGCGCTTGCCTCGTTGCGACCCGATAATCGTGAGTACCTGCGCCAGGCCTGGCTGTACGTCGCGGAAGCTGCTGGGCTGACCGGCGGCGCGAATGTCTCTTTTTCCCGCGCAAGCACCAATTTCATTAACGATGTTCTGGCCGATGCGCTGGAGAACGACTTCACACATGCCGCCATTGCGGCCGCAAGCGAGTTAGGAAGGCGTCGCGATAACCAGGTGCTCTACACGGCCGATGGCCAACCGTCGCCGCTTGCCAATGCGTTGGTTCATCCCAGCCGCAGGGTGCAATTCGCCGCTCTGACGGCCATCATGGCGATCGATCCCACCTCGCCCTACCCGGGCTCCAGTCGCTTGCCGGAAGCACTGGCCCGATTCGCTGCAAGCACGGGCGAGCGGCGCGCCGTGGTGGCGATGCCGACCAATGTGGCGGCCAGCGACCTCGCCGGAATGCTGGCAGCCCACGGCGTGGAAGCCGACGCCACCAACAATGGCCGGGAAGCCGTCGACATCGCCCTCGAGACTTCCGATCTTGAAATGATTTTCGTCGACATGGATATCATCGTGCCCGGCATCCGCCAGGTGCTGTACGAATTGCGGGCCAGTGGGCCGACTGGCGAAGTTCCGATTGCGATCCTCGGCGGGGAGGGCAAACTCGAAGCGGCCGAACGCCTCGCCGAAGAGCACGACCGGACGATCGCCGTGCCGCGATTGCATTCATCAGAAGTGGTCGCGCGAACTGTGGCGGAATTAAGCCTTCTGGCGGGCCGCGACGCCGCGTCCGCCAATGAGCGCGCTGCGCAAGCGCGGCAGGCGATGACCTGGATCGAATCGCTTCTTTCTAAAAATCGATCATTTTACGAGCTCGACTATGCAACGCCGGCGATCGTGACGTCGCTCTACCGGGCCGACGGGACGGTACCTGCGACTGCCGCGCTTAGGCGGCTCGGCACACCAGAAAGTCAACGGACGCTGCTGGAGGTCGCGAACCAGCCGTCGCTGCCAAGCGTGCAGCGATTGGAAGCAGTCGCCGCATTTCGCACAAGCGTTGCCGAGAACGGCGTGCTGCTCACGAGCGATGAAATCTTGGCCCAATACCACCGCTACAACGCCAGCGCTGGCGCGGATGTCGACACACAGCAAATCCTGGGTGCGGTGCTCGATGCGATCGAGTCGCGCCGCGCAGTGGAGCGTCCCGCCATCGTTCCCGCCCCATGAGCCGCACTGCTTCCAACATCGGGCCCCAGGCCACGCCAGTCGAGCCGCTGCCGGGAATAATCGGCTCCAGCGCCGCGATGCACGAAGTGTATCGGCTCACGCGGCAGGTGGCCCGCAGCCGTGCCTCCGTGCTGCTCCTGGGCGAGACCGGGACGGGCAAGGAGCTGATCGCCCACGCGATCCACGAGCTGAGCCAGCGGCGCAATCGGCCGTTCGTGCGTGTTAATTGCGGCGCGTTGAGCGAGAGCCTGCTGGAGAGCGAGCTGTTCGGCCACGTACGCGGCGCGTTCACCGGGGCGATCGACAATCGCACCGGCCGATTCGAAGCAGCCCACACCGGGACGATCTTCCTCGACGAAATCAACTCCACCACGCCGCATCTTCAGGTAAAGCTGCTGCGGGCACTTCAAGAGCGGGAATTCGAGCGCGTTGGCGATACGCAGACGATTCGCGTGGATACGCGCGTGATTGCGGCCAGCAACCGCGACCTATTGGCCGAATCGGCGGCCGGCCGCTTCCGCGAGGACCTTTATTACCGGCTCAATGTCGTGCCGATCCATCTGCCGCCGCTCCGCGACCGCCGCGAGGATATCCCGGAACTGGTCGCCCATTTTTTAGATCTGTACAATGAGCAGAACGACCGCTACGTGGCCCA
>DATFGJ010000226.1:0-2455 GCA_035249585.1 Lacipirellulaceae bacterium | reverse complement strand
CCCACATTTCCGTGAGACAAACCTGTGCGCCCTCTTTCGCGGCGCGACGGCGGATGTACTCCGTCCAATAAATCGGCCAGGCTTCCTCGCCTGACGTCTCGTTGTCGATGCAGTACAGCACGTGATCGTGCTTCAGCGAGTAGTCGAGCATCTTGTCGACAAACCGCTGCTGGTACTTGAGCACGACCTCATTATTTCGCTGTTTGGGCGTGGTGAAGAAAAACGGCTGTTCATTGCTGCCGGCGTGATTTGGATACTCGGCCGCGAGCCCTGACTCTTCATGCGTGTAATTCACGTTGTGCGATGGATTGTAAGGATGCTTTTCCCAGTTGTTTGTCGAGTAATCGAAACGGTCCCAGACCTCGATCTGCACGATGATCCTGCGCTCGGCCGTTTCCTTGAGCATCAGTTCGAAGCGCCGCCAGTATTCGTCATTCCACTTTTCGAGGTCGTATTTGCCGTCAGGCTGCTGAGCGAAGGGATAGACTTCGAAGCCACCATCCTTGCGGTCACTCATGGTGTTGCGGATGTAATTGCCGCCGGCGGCTGCGATCTCGTCGAGGTGCTTTTCCAGCTCGGGGATCTGAAACAGGTTGTCATCCTTGCTGCCGCCGATCAGCAGAACGGGCTGGCCCTTGTATTGCCAATAGCGCGGGTTCTTTTCGTAGGGGCGAATTCGATCGGGATTGTCGGTCGCCCGCGCGGTTGCAGCAAGCGATGCGGCGAACGCGAATAATACTAAAGCAGTGCAGTTCGACGTTAGACGAGTCATGATAGGTCCTCGCAAAAAAGGAGACAGGCGAAGGTCCCGTAATTCTCGAACGTCATTCGTACTACAATTCTGCGCGCTCCTGCGTGATTTCGATAGCCTTAAGTAGCCCGCGGGCCTTATTCAGTGTTTCCTCGTACTCATTCTCAGGTACGCTGTCGGCGACGATACCAGCGCCAACCTGAACGTAAGCGGTACCGTTTTGGATGACGATCGTCCGCAGGGCGATGCACGTGTCCATGTTGCCGGCGAAGTCGATGTAGCCCACCGCTCCGGCATACGGCCCGCGCCGATGCGGCTCGATTTCGTCAATGATCTGCATGGCGCGAACTTTGGGAGCGCCCGACACTGTGCCCGCGGGCAAACAAGCGGCCAGCGCGTCGAAAGCGTCGCGGCCATCCGTAAGCTGCCCGGTGACGTTGGAGGTGATGTGCATCACGTGGCTGTAGCGTTCGATCATCATGACGTCAGAGACTTCGACGGAACCGTAGCGGGCCACGCGGCCGACGTCGTTGCGGCCCAAGTCGACCAGCATTACGTGTTCTGCCCGCTCCTTGGGATCTGCTAGCAACTCTTCAGCCAGCCGCTGGTCTTCTTCATCGGTGCGGCCGCGGCGCCGCGTGCCGGCCAAGGGCCGCACCGTCACTTTGCCATCAACCACGCGCACCATGATTTCCGGCGAGCTGCCCACCAGAGTGCAGTGCGGCGTGCGCAAGAAGAACATGAATGGGCTCGGGTTCACCACGCGGAGCGTGCGGTAAACTTCGAACGGATCGACCGCAAGCTGCACCGCCAAGCGCTGACTGATCACAACCTGAAAGATGTCGCCCGCGCGGATATACTCGACGCACTTGCGCACGGCGTCCGCGAATTCGTCAGCCGTAAAGTTGGATTGATAGGCGATTTTGTGCTCGCCGCGCGCATTTATATCCGTCGGGGCGAGCATATCGGCCGGAGTCGAAAGCTTGTCGACCAACCGGTCCACGCGCCGACAAGCGTCGTCATAAGCCGACCGGTAGCCGGCCTCTGTGAGGCCGGCCCGGCCGGGGTCGGAGACCGCGGCTACGGCACGGCCGACCTTTGCCAGTACGACCACAATCGCCGTATTTTGCACATTGTCGAACACAATCATGTGATCGTAGAACGCGAATACCAAATCAGGCAGATTTCGATCGTCGCGGGGTGCGTTGGGCAGATTCTCGACGTAGCGAACGGTGTCATAGCCGGCGTAGCCCACGGCACCGCCAACGAACGGCGGAAGGTCCGGCAGTTTGGCAACTCGAATCTCACGCACGCGGTCACGGAGAACATCGAGCGGACTATCGGTCTCAAAACGCTCTTGCCGCGAGCCGCTGCTGACCGTCACGTTGCGACCGCGAGCATCCAGCAGCAGGAACGGCTCGGCGGCAAGAAAACTGTAGCGGCCGACCTTTTCGCCGCCGATCACGCTCTCAAACAGGCACGCTGCTCCCCCGTCATCGATCTTGTGGAAAGCACTCACGGGCGTGAGCACGTCGCTTAGCACCCGTCGGTAAACGGGCACATAGTCGGCTGTGGCAGACAGCTTGAAAAACGTCGCGAAATCCGGGTAATGAGTCATAAGCGTTGGCCTAGCTCAAATTCGATCTTGCTGGCGCTTGGAAGGTCGTTTAACGAGCATTCGGCCTGTGGCGTGAGCTATCGTAC
>DATFGJ010000225.1:0-2232 GCA_035249585.1 Lacipirellulaceae bacterium | reverse complement strand
TCATCGAGGATCGTCGCCGCGCCGGCGGCGGCGAACACTTCGGCATTCGGCAATTGGTATTCGCTGAGGGGCGGGTACGGCACCAACAGCGCCGGAACGCCGGCCAGCGCCAATTCGGCGAGTGTCGTGCCGGAGCATCGACAGACCACTAAACCGGAGTCGAACATGACCGGCGCCATTTCGTCGATGTACGCCACGACCAGCGCATCGACGCCGGCCCGGCGGTAGCGGCACGTCGTTTCATGTAGCTGGCCTTCGCCCGATTGATGCACGATTTGCCAGCCGGCAAGTTCGTCGCGCAAGCGCGCCAAGGCCGCGGGCATCGATTCGTTGAGCGTTCGCGCTCCGCCCGCGCCGCCGATCACAATGAGTCGCTTCTGGCGCAATTCAGCTTCATCCGCCACGCTTGATTGGCGGTGCGAATAAAGTTGGAGAAGTGCTGGCCGCGCCGGGTTTCCGGTCACGACGAGAGGAACTGCCGACGGCAAGTATTTCGTCGTTTGGGGAAAGCCGGCGCAGACGGTTGTCGCCGAGCGGGCAAGCCAGCGAGTGACGCGGCTGGGCACGACGTTCTGCTCGAGCATCACTATCGGTACGCCGCGCGACACCGCGGCGCTCAGCGTCGCCGCGCTGGCTGGGCCGCCCAGGCCGACAACAAGCGACACAGGCTGTTCCCTTAGAAACCAGCGGGCAGCCAAATAGCCGGCCAAATTCGACGTAACGAACCGCACCGTATGGAGCGCGCGCTGCGGCGCCGGTTGGGCCGGCAAATTGACAAACCCAAACCCGGCCCCGCGCACGATGTGCCGCTCTGGCGCGCCGCTCCGGCCCGCGAATGTTACCTGAGCATCTGGCAGGCGCTCGAGGATCTGTGTGGCGATGGCCAATCCCGGGTAAAGATAGCTGGGAGAGACCCCGCCGGCGAACAGGATGTGTGGGGAGCGCGACATGCCGGTGGGGATAGGTAAGTAAATGAGTAGTTGGACCATCCTGCGGATGGTGCCCCGGTAAGTAGGTGAAGCCGCGGTGTACTTACTCACGTACTCAACTACTCACCAACAGAAATCCGCTGAGACACCGGAGCGGCGCAGAGCGCCGCCCCGGTGCTCAGACATAAGCTTCATCGTGAAGCACTCGCCACGCGCGGTTGACCCAGAAACCGCATTGCACGGCAAGCCTAATGCTCCAACCCAGGGAGGGTGGCCGCGCAAAATCCCGCAATTTCGCGCAGGCCGACGATGAAGCCTCAACGTGTTTCGGTTCTTCGCGGAAAACGAACGAGAAAAGTCGGGTGGGCACGGCCCACCATGTCAAAATCGCGAATACTTTATGCGTTGGATGGGCAGTGCCCACGCTGCTCAAGCTGCCAATCGTTGCCGTGATCCAATGTTCAAGTTGCCGTTCAGTATATTTTGTATGACTGCGCGATCTGCAACGGTTGATTCCGCCGCATCGCCTGGCGTGTGAGGTCGATCGCCCAAGCCGGCAATCAGGACGGTGTCTCCAGCCGTCGCCTCGCCAAGCGCCCAAGCGATCGCTTCATGACGGTCCAGGATCACACGCGCCTTGCGCCGATCTGCCAGGCCGCTGTGGATGGCGATGCAGGCCCGATGGGTTCCATCCATTCGGCCGCTGGTCGAAATAGCGGCCATATCGCTCATGGCGCCGAGGACGCGGCCGGCGGCACGCAGCTCGGCCTCATCGAGATTCTCGGGCGTACCGAACACGCAAATCAGCCGGCCGCTAGTCGCGCGCCGCGCAGCACGCAGGCTGGCCCGCAACGCTTCCGGCGAATTCGCCGCATCGATAAGCACGGCGAAGTCTTGACCGCACAGGATGCGATCCATGCGTCCCGGTAAATGCTCCACGGCTTCCAAGCCCCGAGCCACGGCCGACAGCGGGAGGCCGTAGGCAAGGGCCGTCGCGGTTGCTGCCAGGCAATTCATCACATGATGGTCGCCGATAATCGGCGTGCGCACAGCAATCGATTCGTCGCCGGCAGTGATCACGAAGATCTGTTCGTTGATGTATTGCTCGATGATTTCGCCGACGATTTCTGCCTGCTCGCGCAGCCCGAACGTCAGCGCCGCGTGGTTCAGATCCGAGAGCATGCCGATCGACACGGGATCATCGGCGTTGATGATGGCGACGCCATCGGGCTGTAGATAGTTAAAAATGCGGCGCTTTGCGTTTCGATAATTTTCGAGCGAGCCGTGCCAGGCCAGGTGTTTC
>DATFGJ010000224.1:0-11098 GCA_035249585.1 Lacipirellulaceae bacterium | reverse complement strand
ACTGAGTACTAAGTACCGAGAATCGGTTCGCGCCGTGTGTACAATCACGCCTCGCGACTTACTCACCTACTCACTGACTCGCCTACTCACCCGCCTCATCCCGCCCGGCTCGCGAAACGCCTCGGTTGTAGCGTTGCAATTGCTCCCGGTACTTGGCCGGCACGGGCCCGCGGAACCCTTCGCGCAGGTCGCGCTGTCGGTCGTCTTTTCGGATGTTTTGCTGAAGCGTGCCCGGGCGCAGACCTAGGCTGCGGAGCGCCTCGTCGAGCTCGCGCTCAGCCGATTTGCCGGTTTGATCGTTTTGCCGCGCAGCATTCTTGCGCTGCTGCCAGCGATCGACGAATCGGCGCAAATCCTCTTCGGACCAACCGAGATCCTTGAGCAACTGGTCGTCAACATCCTTTTTGTTGAGCTGATCGGCCAACTTATCGAGCACGAGATCCGTTTGCTTGCGGGCGTAATCGAGGTTGGCTTCGTCGCCCGGCGGGGCCTCGCCTTGTGTCGATCGGGCAGGGCTATCCGCTGTACCCTCCAGGCCGCCGTCGCCGGTGGGCGCGCCGCCTTGCTCGCCGCCGTTCTGGCTGCTTTGCTCTCCGGGTTGGGACTGCGGCTGTTGTGCCGATTCGTCGGACGGTTGATTCTGTAATCCGGCGTTTCCTTCACTTTGCTTCCCTGGATCCTTGTCGCCTTGTTTTTGCTCGTTATTCGCGCTCGGTCGACCACCTTCCGTGGCGCCCCCCTCGCGGTTAACAGGCTCACCGTTTTGTTCGGAGCGAGCTGAGTCGGCTTCGGTCCCCGCTTCTCCACCGGCTTGTTCGCCTTGCCCTGCGCGCTGTTTGGTGCCTTGACCGGGCGTATCGCCGCTGGACTGTCCCGTCCGATCGTTTGCGACTGCATCGTCGCCGGCGCTCGATGAAGTGTTGCCGGTGCCTTTTTCGGAGGATTCGCCGGCGCCTTCGTCGGCCGCTTGATTCTGCCCGGCGCTGCCGGTACCGTCGCGAGGAGTTTTCTGGCCGCCGCCTTCTTCGCCGCCGCCGGCTTTATCGCCGCCTTCTTCGCCTTGCGAATCGCTTTCGCGTTTGCCGCGGGCGCCGGCAGCAGGCTCCTCGTTGTCGGTCTGCTCGCCATCCGAACCGGTCTGCTCGCGCTTCTGAGTCGGCTTCATCTCGGGCTGAGAGTTGGGAGCACCCTGGCTTTGCTGCTGGTTACCCGCGCCCGGTTCGCCCTTGGTTGCCGTTTGCTCACCGCCGGGCGATTTTTCCTGCTCGCCCCCGTCGCGGGATTGTTGCTGGGCGTCTTCGGGCAAATCGTCTTGTCGGGTTTCGGCGCCGGTTCCTTCGCCTTGATCGTCGGCGCGCTCGCCGGGTTGATTCTGAGGCTCGCCGTCGCGCTGCTGTGCCTGATTCTTCGCGGTCGCCGCGGCGGAGTCGCCATTGCGTTGCGTACCATCCTCTTTTCCGCTGTCTGCGCCGGCCTCGCCGTTGCGCTTTTCACCTTGATTCTTCCCGTCCGCTGAAGCGGTCTCGCCTTTGCGAGTACCCGGTTGTTCGCCTGGCGCTTCCTGCTTTTCTCCTTGTCTCCCTTTCTCCTTGTCACGTTGTCTCTCCTGCTGCGCATCGCGATCAGACTTGTTGGTGCCGGACGGCGCCCCTTCGTTCGGTTTCAGTTCGCCGCTGCGCTCCAGGTGCTTTTGAATGCGCTTGAAGGCTTCGGCGTCGTTGTCTCCCTCGGGGGAAACAGGGGAGGGCTCGGCGTCGTCAGCGTCACTTGGTGTAGCGCCGTTCGATGGGCGTGCCGCAGTATTCTGATCGGGACGGGTGCCCGCGGACTGCGACCCTGCTTGAGAGGAATCGCCGCCCGCGGCCCCCGCGCCGGTTTGTTCGCCTTGCTGATTTTTGTTTGTGCTTGTTTTGCCCTGTTGGTTGCCTTGCTGCTCGGAGCCAGCCGGAGCGCCCTCGGCGCCCTCGCCTTGTTGTCCGGACGCCGGGCTGCCTTCGCCTTCGCGTTGCTTGCCTTGATTTTTCTTATCCGCAGAAGTGGACTTGCCGTTTGCAGAATTAGCGCTGCCCTGTGGGTCGCCGTCGCGCTGCTCGCCTTGATTGTTTGCGTCCGCTGAATCGGACTTACCTTCGCCGCCTTGTTGCTGCTGGCCGTCTTGGGCCTGACCGTCCTGGTTGCCTTCGTTCCGTTGTCCGGCTTGGTTGGCCTCGCCTTCTTGGCCGCCTTCCCGTTGTTGCTGTTCGCCTTGCTGCCGATCGCCTTGTTGCGGTTGGGCGTTTGGATCGGGTGGCGGCTGCCCGGCGTCGGGCGCTACGATGCGGATCAGCTTGCGCTCCGATTCGGATAGGTTCGCCGTTGGTGCGCGGTTGTCTTTGGCGGTGACCCAATACTGGACAACGTCGCCCGCTTTCAGGCCTTTCGCGCTGGGCTTTAGTTGATAGCGGCCCGTGAATCGGCCGGTGTGCGCTCGCGCCAGCA
Source organism: Lacipirellulaceae bacterium (assembly GCA_035249585.1). Lineage (GTDB taxonomy): Bacteria > Planctomycetota > Planctomycetia > Pirellulales > Lacipirellulaceae > JABDGM01. The sequence continues at coordinate 8,620 of DATFGJ010000224.1, read as the reverse complement.
GCGGCTCGTCGATCACATTGCGGCCGGCCACTTCGCCCCGCAGCCGCACTTCCGCCAGCGCGAAGTCGGGGTCGATGGCCTCAGCTTCGATCGTGACGGTGTCGTTCAGCCGCACGTCGAGCGTTTTTTCCTGCGGCAAAACGATCGATGTCTCCGGCACCAGGTCCGGGTCGACGACAATCGGATGTTTGACGGGATCGCGATTTGGCCGGCCGTCGACGTTGTCGAACCGGAGCACGTAGCTCGCGTGCCGCGGCGTTTGCCGGTCTTCGCGCAGCTCGAGCCGGAACGAGGCGCGTGCATCGGCGCCGTTTGCGGTCATTGTGAGGTCGCGCCGGCCGTCGGCGTCGAAGTCGACTTGTGCTTCTTTGATCGGGCCGTTTGCCCGCGCATGGACTGTGACGCGTGTGCCCTCGATCGCTCGGATGTCGCCCAGGTCGTCAACGCTTCGATCAAGGTAGCCGGTGTAATCCGGGAAGTCATAGTCGACGCGTTTGACAAGGATCGACGGCGCCGGCACGACGGTGACATCGTAGTCGAGCGAGCGAGCATCGCCGGCTTCAATGTGATACGTGAAACTCTGCGTCAAACCGAGCTTGTTGCCTGCGGAGGCTTCATCGGGAAGTCGGCCTTCGAATCGCAGGCCGCCCTCCGCGAGCTTCATCTCAAGCGGCTTGTCGACAGCCTGGCCATCGTTCGTGGTGTAGCGCAGCAGCACCGGATCGCTTTCGCTGATGCCGCGAACCTCGGCGGAGACAGTGAGCGATTCGCCGCGCGATACTGTAAGGGGGCCGGGCCTGATGTCGCGGATCGTCACCCGGCTGGCCGGGACGATATCGCGCCACGGCATGAGCACGCGCTCGGCGGCGACGAACGGGTCCTTCGGCGAAAAGAGCTTGTAGAGTGCCGCTATGGCAACTACGGCGAGCAAACCATAGCCGACGCGGATCAACACTGATCGATCGACGGCCGCATCGACCGGCACGCGCGTGAGCCGCTGGGCGGCCTGCTCTTCGAGGGTCTTGTACACCGCATCAGAGATCTCCGCGCGGTGTTGACGGAAGAGGAGCAGGTTAATGAGGCTGTTTTTGAGTGTGGGGCTGCTCTGTTCGATCGTCTGCGCGGCGTAGACCGGATTGATCGCCCGGCGCACGAGCGGCCAGAGCCGCCGGTAGGCAAAGTATCCGACGCCGCCGACCAGCAGCGCGAACAACAGGCTCCGCACGGCGACGGAGAATCCGCCCGGCAGCAGCCAATGCTCGACAACGGCCGCCGCAAGGAGAAACGCCAGCACGCCGGTCGAGAGCAGCACAAGCGCGGTGGCCAGGTCGACCAGCTTGACGGCCCGCCGCGTGTTTTTAATCTGCGTGTCGATGTACTCGTCGTACTTGACGAGCTTCGACTCGCTGGATGGGCGCGGGGCACGGCGGGGTGTGAGTTGTTCGACGGGCATTTAGGCAACAGCCTGCGGCGTGACGGTCGGACGATTACTTCATTATACCGCGTTGACGCCGCGTTTCGGACGCCCTTTATTTTAGGCCGAATTCGGCCCTTTCAAGGCTTCATGTTGCGGCGGGATCGGCGTAGTCCTAGGGCATTGCCCTAGGCTATCATGGCGCGCCCTTTCAGGGCGTTCGATTGTTGGACCCCACGCAGTAAAGCTTGCATGCTCGACGGCACGACTTTCCGCGAGATCGTTAGCCAGCGCCGACGCGGTGTTGCGCCGAGTTTGTTTCGCGGCGTGCTGCGCGCCGCGGAATTGCCATACTCGCTTGCGGTGAGCTGGCGAAACCGGCGTTATGACCGCGGTCATGCCGTCGTGCGCGGCGTCAATGTACCCGTCATCAGTGTCGGCAATCTGACGCTTGGCGGCACAGGCAAAACGCCCATGGTCAAGTGGCTGGCCCGGTATCTGACGGCGCGCGGTATCCGTGTTGCCATTGTCAGTCGCGGTTACGGAGCAAGGAGAACGGTGCAGGGAGCGAGGAGCGAAGAGAATGGGGCATCGGGCGAAAGGCAGGATCGTCCGAGAGACAACCTAGGCTCAGTACTCCCCGCTCTCAATGATGAGGCGCTGGAACTTGAACAGTCACTTCCCGGTGTGCCGCACGTGCAGGATCCCGATCGCGTTGCCGGTGCGCAGCGTGCAATCGACCAATTCGGCTGCCAGCTCGTACTGCTGGACGACGGCTTTCAGCATCGGCGACTCGCGCGGGACCTGGATATTGTTCTATTGGATGCGCTCGAGCCATTTGGGCACGAGCATGTCTTCCCACGCGGCACGCTGCGCGAGCCGCTGGCGGGTTTGCAACGGGCAGATATCGTATGCCTCACGCGGGCAGCCGCAATCGCAACCCACGAACGCGAAGCGATTCGGCGACGCATTTTCCGGCTTGCTCCACAGGCCGCATGGTGCGAGGCGACTCACGGCCCAACGAAGCTGCTCAGCGCGTCGGGCGATTGGCGGCCACTAGCGCTTTTGAGCGGGAAGCGAGTCGCCGCGTTCTGCGGCATCGGCAACCCGGCCGGCTTTCGGCATACGCTTGCGTCAACTGGAGCGCAGGTCGTCGCATGGCGAGAGTTTCCCGATCACTATGCGTTTGCAATGGCGGATCAGAAAGAACTCGAAAAGTTCGTGGCGCATTCCGACGCGGAACTCGTCGTGTGTACTCACAAGGACCTAGTGAAGTTGCGGCAGAATGAGATCGCTGGCCGGCCTCTGTGGGCTGTTGAGATCGAGATGCAATTCCTCAGCGGCTGTGAATTGATTGAGGAACTGGTCAAACGCGTGACGGGCGGCGACGCCCGTCAGGCGCCCGGCTCTGCCGGGGGTTAATTCACGCCCAAACATTCGCGATGACAACGCGCGCGCCTAACGCAAACCCCCGGCAGAGCCGGGGGCTATCGCGCGTTTACGATGAAATTGGGCGTGCGAAGTTATCGGGCCACGCAAACTTCGATCGCGTTTTCGAGCCGCTCGTCTTCAAGGATACCCAGCGCCGCGTGCTGGGCGAGCTGCTTCGTGTAGTAGGTGGCGCATTGGCCTTCCAGCACTACCGTACGCTCAAGGATGCGCACCGATAGCTCGCGGACGCGACCTGGCAAGCGCGACTCGATCCGTTGGCGGATCGCAATGGCCAATTGCCGGTTTCGTTCCGGGCGATCTTTTGGCTGGATCGGCGCGGCGTCCGCAAAAGTGCAGGCTGGCGAAAGCAGCACGTCGGCGGTCGGCTCGTCGACAGCAGAGACAGCGCTCACGGTTTCGCGCCATGTTGCTGCACCATACGGTGCGTTGGGTCCTACCAACGTGGACGAGTCGGGCTTCGACGACGAGACGTGTTTTCGGCCAGCGCGTCGCATGGGCGACATCCTCGGCGATATAAGGTTCTGCGAACTCGATCGCAATCGCCTGCCCTCACCAAACCTTGCGCTGCCCCCCGGTCAATGAGCGGTCCAACCGTGGCATGTTCGCTCGCACCGTATCCAAAGATGTTGCACACGATGCGAGGGAAAATGCGGGGCAAGAGGCAATCTATCGCTGCCAGATTGCGAGTGTCAATCGCAATCTTCGCGACCCATGGGGCGCCGCACGCCTCATGCTAGCAAATCCGAGTGGTTCGCAAAATCAGTCGTCAATTCCAGCCAATTCGCACAAGTTTGCGGCGGCCACCGGCTGCGGGCAGCTCCACACCAGGAAGAACAAGGCCTCGCGGCACCAGCGGCCGGCCGGGTGGCCCACGACATAGCCCGAGCCTTTGGCGGCGGCGAGTGCAGCCTGGCTCGCGCGCAGGACCAGGCTGTTCGCGCGTTGGCGCAGAGATTCCTTACTACAAGTCGAATCGCCGCGGGCCACACCGACGAGATCGTTAAGTAGCCGTGAATGTTCGGCGCGGAGAGCGGAGGTCGCTGCTTGCAAATCGGTGCGTCGCGAGGCCTCGCTGGCGAGATAATCGATGGCCGCGTGCGCGAGTCCGATCGCGAGCGTGGACGTTTCGTGGCCGCCAGTGCTGGCGCCGATGCCGCTGGCCATGACATTGGGCATCGGCCCGGCGATCAGCCAATCGCTCGAGACTTCGACGCCGTCGAGGTGAACCGGCCCAGTGGAGCTCGCCGATACGCCGATGAGCGGGAGCGGGTCGGGCACGCTGAGACCCGGCAGGCCGCGCGGCACGCAGATCAACAACTGCCGATCGGTGGGCTGGCCATTTTCAATTTGCGTTGCCGCCAGGACGAGTGCATCCGCGGCCGCGCCGCCCGTGACCCAAGGCGACATGCCATCGAGGCGAAAGCCGCTGGCCGTCGCCTCGGCTGAGAGCACGGGTTTCGCCAGGTGGCGTCGGCTCGTGGTGAGATGCGAGATGCCGACGGTGGCAAACAGCTCGCCACTCGCGAGGCCAGGCAGTAGCCGCTGCTTCAGCTTGTCGTTGTCGCAGCCGGCGATTCGCCGGCATGCGCCGGTGCGCTGCGTAATAATGAAAGTTGTCGTGAGGCAGGCAGCGCTGAGTGCCAGATAGCCGCGAACGATTTGCTCTTCGTTCCAACCTTGCCCGCCCCAACTGGGATCCAGAAACCACTCGTACACGCCGTACTGGCCGCACAGCCGCAACTGCTCGGCGGGCCAATTCCCGCCGCGATCAAGCTCGGCGGACATTTCGCGCAGCTGGACGCAAAGCGCGGCTAACGCAGGATCGTCCGGCGAGGTGATTTTGCTGATGGCGGCCACACCTTAATTGTTGTCGATTAGCCACCTGACATAAAGCCGCGACCGACGATCACGGCTTATGGTGCTGAGTTAGAATTCCTCGCTAGTTTTCTGCGAATGCATACAGATGTCCGGCGGTGCGGACGTAGAGCGTGTCGTCGGCGATGGCCGGCGTGGCGGCGACGCGTTCTCCCAGCGGCGGGTTCTCGGCGAGCGTTTCTGGTTTGTCGGCACCGCCCTTGAGCACGGTGACAACGCCGTCAGCGAGCGACGTGAAATATATATTTCCGTTAGCCGCGACCGGGGATGCATAGTAATTGCCTGAAGCGATGGCGCGCCGCTGATAAATCTCCTCGCCGGTTTCCGCATCGTAAGCGGTGACGATGCCGCCGTCCTTTACCATCACGTATTGGCCGCGGTAGAGGATGGCCGTCGGCACATAGGGCAGTCCCTTTTTCTTTTTCCAGCGGACGTGCGACTCGGTAATGTCGCCAGCGCCACCCGGCTTCAAGGCGAATGCGCTATTTCGCGAGGCTGCCATGAATTGCAGGATGGCGTCCCACTCCTGGCGGGTGATCTGGCCGTCTTTGTTGATATCCTGGTTGCTGAAGAAGTCCTTGAGGAACGAATCCGAGGCTTCTTCTTTGGAGACTAGGCCATCCTTGTTGTCGTCCCCCGTTTGTGCGATGAGCTCGTCGAACGTGGGCATCTTGAAACTGTCGGCTTCCGTAGGATCGCCCGGCGACCAGCCGGCGAAAAACAGTTCGCCATTTGCCGTCACCGGCGATGCGCAGGCCGCCGAGGGCATCCCCTCGACGTACCATTTCTCATCCCCGCTCGCGACGTCGTAGCCGATCATGCGGCCGAGACCCGGCACGGCGATTTGCGTGCCCGCCGACGTCTTCCACACGGCCGGGGTGGCGTAGCCGCTTTTGGATTCGCGTTTCTTTTCCCACTTTGGCTGACCCGTCGTCAGGTCGACGGCGATGATTTTCGGATCGTTCATCTCATCGCGCACAAGGATCACGGTTCCCTCGGCGATAACGGGCGACACTCCGGTCCCGAAGTCGCCCGGTGTCGCCGCCGGCGGCATTTCATACTTCCATAATTCGTTGCCGGCGAGGTCGTAGCAGAACAGGCCGCACGAGCCGAAATACGAAACGATCCGCTCGCCGTCTGTCGCGGGGGTGGAAGCGGCCGGGCTGCCTTCCGTTTTATGGTACGGCTCGAGCTGTTTGGCCGGGGCCTCGGCACGCCAGATTTCGCTGCCATCGGCGCGGTTGTACGCGATTGTGTAGAGCTTGCCGCCGTCGAAGGCGGTGATGATGAGCCGCTCGCCGACGATGATCGGCGACGACAAGCCGGCGGGCGCGGCAACTTTCCACTTCACGTTTTTGTCGGGGCCGATTTCGACAGGCGGCTTTTCGTCTTCGGCGATGCCCGAAGCGCCCGGGCCTCGAAACTGCGGCCAGGAAGGCGACTCGCCGCGCACGGATGTCATGAAGAGGAGCAGGGGCAACAACGCAAAGGAGGTTCTCATGGGTTTTCCTATCAACGGTGGAGCGCAGAGTGGCACGACCCTGGCGACTCGTGAAATCACGGCTCAAAGCGGCGTGCTACATTGTGACGACTGGCGTGCCGACTGGACAAGGCTGGAAAACTCGGCCTCACAATTACGTAACTGGTAAGCAGCCGACGCATTTTAGGCAGGTTTTATGTTTGCCGCGCCACTGACGCTGGAAAAGTAAATCCGGATATTGTGAAAACTATTGCGGCACTTTATTAACTTCGTATAAACGATTGTCATGTTGGAGATGTCGACAGGACGGGTTCTGAAATTGTGTGTGCGCTTCCGTTTATTAGGCGAAGGGGCAGCTGAGGAGCTTGTCATGAAAAAGTTTGCAAGTGCCGGTCTAGTGTTTTCCCTATTTATAGTCGCCTGCCAATCGAATGCGCAAGAGAGTCCCGAGATGCCGTCGCCGCAAAAGGAGCACCAGTGGCTGAACAAGCTGGTCGGCGAGTGGGACACCGAAGGCGAAATGCAAATGGGGCCTGGTGCAGATCCGATCAAAAGCACCGGCACGGATAGCGCGCGGATGCTGGGCGGCTTCTGGCTCGTGTCGGATGTGAAAGGCGAGGTCATGGGAACGTCGATCGAGGCCAGGCTCACGCTCGGCTACGACCCGGCAAAGAAAAAATACGTCGGCACGTGGATCGATTCGATGACCAGCTACATGTGGAACTACGAAGGCTCAGTCGACGATACGGGTAAGATATTAACACTCAACACGGAAGGCCCCGGTTTTCATGGCGGCGGTCAGATGACGAAGTTCAAGGAAGTGATCGAAATCAAAAACAAGGACGAGCGCACCTTCACATCGTCGTTTCAGGAAGAAGACGGCACGTGGACGAAGATGATGTCGGTGACCTATCGGCGGAAGAAGTAGCCGCAGCACCTTCCGCAACTACCGCCTTGTCATTTCGGAGCTCAAGCCGCCGGCGGCGACGAGGTAGCAGTTGCGCACGTAGTCCATCACCATGCGATGGGCGCTGAAGCGCGGTGCCAGCGTGGCGATGGATTCGACCATCATGCTGATCCATTGTTGTGGCAGGCCGTCGGCGTCGCGCTCGTAATACAGCGGAATGACTTCCTCGCGAAGCACGCGCAACAGGTTGTGCGCGTCACGGTTGTCGGTGATCTCATCATCGACGTGTTGGCGTCCGTCGCCGATCGCAAAGCCGTTCTTGCCGTTGTAGGCCTCGGCCCACCAACCGTCGAGGATCGAGAGGTTAAGCCCGCCGTTGAGCACGGCTTTCATGCCGCTGGTGCCCGAGGCTTCCTTGGGCCGGCGCGGCGTGTTGAGCCACACATCGACGCCTTGCACCAGGTGCCGGCCCACGTTGATGTCGTAATCTTCGACAAACACGAGCCGGCCGCGGAACCGCGGATCGTGCCGCAAGTTGGCGATCTTCTGGATGAGTTGCTTGCCAGGCTCGTCGGCCGGATGGGCCTTGCCGGCAAAGATCAATTGAATCGGTCGCTGCGGGTCATTCACCATATCCGCCAGACCGTCGAGCACGCGGAAGAACAGGTCAGCCCGCTTGTACGTCGCAAAGCGGCGAGCAAAGCCGATCGTCAGCGCGTTGGGATCGAACAGCGAACGGGCCGCTTGAATCGCGTCATCCGGCTCATTGCGGCGCCGGGCCTGCCGACTGACGCGCCGGCGCACAAAATCCAGCAGTCGATTCTTGAGGTCGCTATGCGTTTCCCACAACTCGCCTGGGTCGACGTTGTAAAGGCTCTGCCAAACTTTGGCGTCTCCCATCCACTCCTGCCAATCGCTGCGCAGCACACGGTCATACAAGAGGTGCATGGGGTAGGCGAGCCACGAAGGGATGTGCACGCCGTTGGTGATGTGGCCGATGGGAATTTCTTCCTCGACGCGCCACGGCCAGAGATGGGCCCACATGCGCCGCGACACGTGACCATGCAGCGAGCTGACGGCATTGGCACGCCGCGAAAGCTTGAGCCCGATGACCGTCATGCAGAATGGTTCGTGTTCGTTTTGCGGCTCGACGCGCCCCAGTCCCATTAGCTGGGCTTGCGAAATCCCCAAACGATCGCGCAGCGGCCCGAGGTGCTCTTCAACGAGCCGGCCGTCGAAACGGTCGTGGCCGGCGGGCACGGGCGTATGCGTTGTGAACACCGTACGATGGGCGACTTCGCGCAGGGCTTCGTCGAACGTTAGTCCATCATCGGCCATGCGCTGTCGGATCACCTCAAGCGGCACGAACGCGCTGTGCCCTTCGTTCAAATGATAGACGCCCGGCTGGATGCCCAGCGCGCGGAGCGCTTTCACTCCGCCCACGCCCAGCACCAGCTCCTGTCGAATCCGCGTGCGTACGTCGCCGCCGTAG
>DATFGJ010000223.1:0-3287 GCA_035249585.1 Lacipirellulaceae bacterium | reverse complement strand
AGCGGCCCCTTTACCTACACAGGCGTACTCAGCACGTTCAACGTAAGTGATCGCACAGCAATCTGGGCCGGTTGGGCGGCGGGTTGGGACACTGGCTTCGATCAATTCAACGGGGGCAGTAACTGGATCGGCGGTTTTGAGCACGAGGTCTCGGACGACTTGACGGTTGCTTACGTCTCGTCGGCGGGCAACTTCGGTCTTCGCAGCGCGGGCGGTTCGGCATATAGCCATAGCATTTATACGGTCGCTGATTTGACCTGCCGCACGCAGTACGTCTTTCAGACGGAATACTCGCACTCCAACGGGTTTTTAGCTGATCCCAGCTTCGATGCCGAAAACATCGCCATCGTGAATTACTTGTTCTACACGTTTAGCGACTGCTGGAAGGCCGGCGGACGGGCCGAATGGCTCAAGACAAACACGATGACCGGCGAGAGCACGTCGTTCTACGAAGTCACCGGCGGCGTGAACTACCGCGCCAATGACAACCTGGTGATCCGCCCCGAAGTTCGCTACGACTGGTCATCCACCGACTTCGCCGGCGACTATGACCGATTGATTTTCGGTGTCGACGCGGTTTTGACGTTCTAGGCAAGCGTAGAAGCACAAAGCATCTTGAGTTACGGCCTAAGAACTGTCACGCGAGTAGGAATAACGATCAGTGGGCCTGTGGAACCGATGAGGGGCTCCACAGGCCCATAAATTAGTTGCACCTTGAATAGGCCAATTTTATTACGCAGCAATTGGGTCCTTTCGACCTCTAATTCCTGCTAATCGGCTTCGCGACTTCGTGCTCTTGCGCCGTGAAGTCCTTTGCGCCACGGATCGTCTGGCAAATGTAACGTGCCGCTTCCTTGTAGTGGTCTTCAAGGTCTTTATCGGCGACGAATGCTATTCCAGCCAGCTGGCCTGGGGCCGCGTCAAAGACTCCGGCCGCGAACACCACATCGACCCCGGCTCTCTTTGCTTTTCCGGTGCCGGTAACGATTTGGGCACCTCCCTTGGTCTCGGCTGGGTCGTCATAACTGACATTCGCCAGATACTTTTCGAGCTCCTGCTTGAGTCGCTTGATGCCGGCCTGTTTGTCCTTGACGCCTTCCAGTGTGGCAATTCCCGACCAAGCGTGACCATCTGCACTCACAGCGGAGACAGAGCGCTCGCCTGTTTTCCGTTTCCAATCGGACGGGTAAGTGATCCCCACTACCGGCTTGCCATTCTTATTGATGACGGCCTCTTCACCTGTAGGCCTGCCATTTTGCTCCGTGTCCGCCTCTGCGCTTTCAGCGGGCGACGTATCCGATGCGGAAGCGACTAAGATCTCCGGCGGCGCTTCGCTGAAATTCGAGTGTTCGGCACTCTGATAGGCCGCAGTGTTTTCGTACTGCGTACGGGCTTGCGTTTCCGCGTACACGGCATTGCGGTTTTCAGTCCGTTGAGCGACGCCTCGGGTTGCGCCGGTAACCACACCGATTTTGGCGCCAGTACGCGCCCCAGATTCTCCGCCGACCATTCCGCCAACGACCGCTCCGCGCATGCCACCGCGGGCGGCTCCGCCGCCTCCTCTCCTTTGAGCCAGCGCGTCGGGAGCCGTCATCAAGACGGCAAGTGCAACTGCTCCAAGAATCCGTAAGTTCACCATAGTCAATCCTCCTTTTATCCACCGAGCATTTCCCATCGCGTTTCAAGCCGGGCACATAGCCAGGCTCACGACGGGATGAAACTGCCGTTAGACTTGAATTGGCGTGCAGTGCGCCGCAGCTGCACCAATTCCAAACCGATTCCGCAACCGCCCGCGTTTAGAGCGGCTACTTGGCGCTTGTTATTCGCTGATGACCAACAGGCCCGAAAAACGCAACAGAAGAGGCCAGTGCTTTTGGCAATCGAAGATTATCGCCTCATCAGCTGCAATTGCAAGTGGGGGGCAGTTGTCCAAGCCGCCTCAGACAATTCGAAACTGATCCGGAGCGTTGATCCATTTCGAATGCGATTGCCGGTCAGTCAGAGGAGGCTCCGCCCCCAGGGGTTCGGTTGCATAAGCGGGCCGTTTGTCCGAAGTGAACAAGCCGGTCCGCGGGCGGCCGGCCTGTTCACGATTCGCGCTCTTCAAGCACCACGTCGCCCGCCGCATCGCGAAACGCCTCACGGAGAACAGGCGGTAAGGACTCGCGGCCGTTTTTTTATCCTAATCGCGGTCGTTGAGCGACTCTCGCCGCTCGTCTCGACGTTCCTCGCGCCCCTCTTGTCGATCCTCGCGACGTTCCTCTCTGACCGACTGCCGGTCTCCAAAATCCCCGTCGCGAAGCGCCGCAATAAGGGCAAGGCGTAACAACTCGTGGTCGCCTCCCCGATCGCCGCGCGCCTCGCGCCGATCATCCCGACGTTCCTCGCGCCCCTCTTGTCGATCCTCGCGACGTTCCTCTCTGACCGACAGCCGGTCTCCAAAATCCCCGTCGCGAAGCGCCGCAATAAGCGCAAGGCGTAACAACTCGCGGTCGCCTCCCCGATCGCCGCGCGCCTCGCGCCGATCATCCCGACGTTCCTCGCGCCCCTCTTGTCGATCCTCGCGACGTTCCTCGCGCGCCTCACGAAACTCAGGCTGCTGGCCACGCACGCTACTCGTCCCGGCCACTGCGAGAATCACCAGAAAAAATGAAACACATCTCATGAGTAAACCTCCGTCACTGTGGAAAAGAGTTGCTGCCGAGGCAGCTTTAGTAATCCGACGAGAATCTGGAACAGACGGTTTCGGCCATTGCTTCAACTCGCCTCGGACGATTCGAAACTCATCCGGAGCGTCGATCCCAATTTTTATGCGATTGCCATAGGTCCTGATGACGGTGATCGTAATCCTGTCACCGATGTGAATCGTCTCTCCGGCCTTTCTGCTGAGTACCAACATGATGTTTCCTCCCTGATGGGTCGCCTCGAGAAGCCCGCCGGAGCAGCGATCGCAATGTTGTCGCGTTGAACCCGCCGTGCAAAGCAATCGGCGTGCCGCAACGCATGCAGAGACAAGAACGCGGCAAACTTCGCTGGGACGATGCAAACCGCGGCAAAATGAACCCGGGTAGTGGCGTGGAAGAGGGGCGCCGCTTCCCAACCAATTGGGAAATTCCCAATCAACCGGTAGCAGTGCCAGGGCGTGAGATGCCTAGTTTGCCGATCCGATGTTCGAGCGTTGTGGGTTTGACACCGAGAAGAGCGGCCGCGCCACGCGGTCCACTGATCCGCCACCCGGTCTTCTCGAGAACTGCCAGAATGTGCCGGCGCTGAACGTCGTCGAGTGT
>DATFGJ010000222.1:0-10400 GCA_035249585.1 Lacipirellulaceae bacterium | reverse complement strand
AGCGAAGTTTGAAGGCGAGCAGGTGACGGCCAACATTCGCGAAGCGGCCGAGCGCTACGAAATTGAGCACCCTGTGGTGAACGACGCCCAAATGGCGATTTGGCGGCGATACGGAGCACGGAGCTGGCCGACGCTCGTTTTGATCGACCCGGTCGGCGATGTGGTGTGGGCGGCCAGCGGAGAGCGCACCTTCGAGGATTTGAAGAAAGTGATGGATCGCGGGTTGCCATTCTACAAGGCGAATGGGTTGCTGGCGCCGGCGCCGCGACCGGCGATCTTGGCAGACGAGGCAGCGGCCGTCACGCCGTTGCGTTATCCCGGTAAGCTGCTTGCCGACGAGACGGGCAATCGCCTGTTCATCGCTGACAGCAACCATAATCGGATCGTCGTAGCCGGCTTGGACGGTGAAGTGAAATTTGTAATCGGTTCCGGCGCGATTGGGCGACGGGACGGTGGTTTCGACGAGTGCAGTTTCAATCACCCACAGGGCATGGCGCTGGTGGGCGAGGTGCTCTATGTCGCCGACACGGAGAACCACATGCTGCGGAAAGTGGACCTGAAGTCAAAGCAGGTCACGACGGTTGCCGGAACGGGCGAGAAGGGAACGGGCTGGCCGGGCTGGGACGAAAACAGGACCGGCCGTTTTGTCGGCCCGCCAAAAACGACGGCACTGGCCAGCCCTTGGGCACTTTGGCCGCATGGCGATGATTTGTACATCGCGATGGCCGGGCCGCACCAGATTTGGAAAATGCCGCTCAATGAAAGCGAGATCGGTCCGTACGCGGGCAACGGGCGCGAGGATATTGTCGATGGCCCGCTCTTGCCAAGCATTCCGTATGATGGCCGCTATTCATCGTTCGCACAGCCGAGCGGACTCGCGTCCGACGGCGAGCGGCTGTTCGTGGCGGACAGCGAAGGCAGCACGATTCGCTCCGTGCCATTTGATCCGGCGGGGAACGTGGGGACGCTTGTTGGACTCACCGGCACGCTGTTCGACTTCGGCGACGTCGACGGCGTGGGACGCGACGTGCGGCTGCAGCATGCGCTGGGCGTGGCATGGTGGGATGGGAAGCTGTACGTGGCTGACACGTACAATAACAAGATCAAAGTGATTGATGTCGAGGAGCGAAGTTGTCGCACCGTGGCCGGCAGCGGCGCGGCGGGCGCGGCGGATGCCGCGGACGGCAACAAGGCCACATTCAATGAACCGGCCGGAATATCGGCGGCCGGCGGCATGCTGTACGTGGCGGATACGAACAACCACGCGGTTCGCGTCATGGAGCTGGCGGCGCCGTATCCGGTGACGACACTCCGGATTGAGGGCTTATCAGCGCCTAAGGCGGAATAGCAGCGGCCCGACATATCGCCCCTCGTCGGACTGCGGCTTGCCAATTAGAATTCCGGCATGGCCGAGTACGATACGGTAGCCATCGTCGGAGTTGGGTTGATCGGTGGCTCGATCGGACTTGCGCTGCGCGAGCGGAAACTGGCCCAGAACATTGTCGGCGTAGGCCGGCGGCAGGCCAATTTGGATGTCGCGCGGCAAGTCGGCGCGATCGATCACGGCGTGACGAGCCTGGCGACCGGCGTCGCACACGCGCAGCTGATTGTCGTCTGCACGCCGGTCGACACGATCGCGGAAAAGGTGATTCAGGCGGCTGCCGCATGCCCGGCCGGTTCGCTGATCACCGACGCCGGCAGCACGAAGGAAACGATCGTGTCGGCGGCCGATGCGGGATTGGCGAGCCGGCGCAGTGGTCCACGGTTCGTGGGGAGCCATCCGCTCGCCGGCGATCACCGCACGGGCGCCTCGCATGCGCGCAGCGATTTATTTGATGGCCGCGTGGTCGTCGTGACGCCCACGCCATTGACGCGGCCGGCCGCTGTGACCGAAGTCAGCGGCTTCTGGCAAAGCTTGGGCGCTGAAGTGCATACAATGACGCCTGCCGAGCACGACGCGGCGCTGGCCACAACAAGCCATTTGCCGCACCTGGTGGCGTCGGCGCTGGCCGCCGCAACGCCTCACGAGCTGCTCCCCTTGGCGGCGAGCGGTTGGCGGGATACAACCCGGGTGGCGGGCGGCGACCCGCAGTTGTGGCAGGCGATCTTTGCCGCCAACCGACAGAATGTGCTCGATGCGCTCGACCGGCTGAGCCAGGTGTTGGCGGGTATTCGAGAGAATTTGGAACAAGGCGATTACGAGAGTCTCGCGCTCGTTCTCCAGCAGGCGGCGAAAACCCGGCAGGACCGTAATGCTCTGGGAGATTGACATCCATCCGGCGGCGGGCACACGGCAGCCGGACCTTCACGCGGCCGGGTCGCCTTCGGGCGGCGCTCGCCAGCCCGATCGCGCCGGGGAGCGCGTGTCCGCCGCGGCGCGCGAATTAGGACTGGCCGCGAATCTTCGGGTGGCGACGGCGCGCGGATATCTATTGCAAGGGGCCGGGCTAAACCGCGAGCGGCTCGAGCGGCTGGCGAGCGAATTGCTGGCCGATGTGGTGGTTGAGCGCGCGGTGATTGGCCGGCCGGGTGAGCCCGCCTTGAACGGTCGCGAGTCGGACGGTCAGTGCGTCACAGTTCTTCTTAAGCCGGGCGTTATGGACCCGGTGGCCCAAAGCGCGCAGGCAGCTGCCGCCGACTTGGGCGTTGTGGTCGAAGAGGTCGCTTCCTTTCGCAAGTACTGGGTTTCCGGAGCCAGTGACGCGGAGCTGAAAGCGGTCGCGAACCGGCTGCTGGCGAATGACGCGATCGAGCATGTGGTGTTTGGCCCGCTGCAGTTGGATCGGCTTGACGTGGGCCAGCCGTACCGGTTTGAGCTGCGCGCGGTTCCGTTGCGCGAGCTGGACGATGATGCGCTCGCGCGGCTGAGCCGCGAAGGCCAGCTTTATCTGCAGTTGGCCGAGATGCAAACCATCCGGCAGCATTTTCGCGAACTTGGCCGCGATCCGACGGATATCGAGCTGGAGACAATTGCTCAAACGTGGAGCGAGCACTGCAGCCACAAGACGCTGGCCGGCCGGATCGCCTACCGCGATGAGCGCGGCGAGCGGCAATTTGAGAACATGCTCAAGGAAACGATCTTCGCGGCGACGCAGCAAATTCGCCAGCGGCTTGGCAGCGACGACTGGTGCGTCAGCGTGTTCAAGGACAACGCGGGCGTCGTGCGGTTTGATGATCGCTTCAACCTGGCGTTCAAGGTCGAGACGCACAATCATCCGTCCGCGCTCGAGCCATACGGCGGGGCGAACACGGGCGTCGGCGGCGTCATCCGCGACATCATGGGAACGGGGTTGGGGGCGAAGCCGGTGGCGAGCACGGATGTGTTTTGCTTTGCGCCGCCGGATAGTAGCAGGCACGCTCCGCGTGCCGTAGCAGAAGCTGCTGACGGCACACCGAGTCTGCCTGCAACACTTCCCCCGGGTGTGTTGCATCCGAAGCGCGTCATGCGCGGCGTTGTCGAAGGTGTGCGCGACTATGGCAACCGTATGGGGATTCCAACCGTCAACGGCGCGGTTTACTTCGACGAGCGATATTTGGGCAACCCGCTCGTGTTTTGCGGCAATGTGGGGCTGCTGCCGGTTGACAAATCGCACAAGCGCCCCGAACCGGGCGACCTGATCGTGGCAATCGGCGGGCGCACTGGTCGCGATGGAATTCATGGGGCGACTTTCTCCAGTGCCGAATTGACCAGCCAGAGCGAGTATATCTCCGGCGGCGCGGTGCAGATCGGCAACGCCATTGAAGAGAAGAAAGTGCTCGATGCGTTGCTCGCCGCGCGCGACCGCGGGCTGTACCACGCGGTGACCGATTGCGGCGCCGGCGGTTTCAGTAGCGCGGTCGGCGAGATGGGCGAAGAAATTGGCGCTGAGGTGCATCTAGACCGCGTGCCGCTGAAATACGAGGGATTATCCTACACAGAGATTTGGATTTCCGAGGCGCAGGAACGCATGGTCCTGTCCGTGCCCGAAGATCGCTGGCCGGACCTGGAACAATTGTGCCGCTGCGAAAACGTCGAGGCGACGGCGATTGGCCGGTTCGTGCCGACCGGCCGCTTGCAGCTGTTTTACGCCGGCAAAAAGGTGGGCGACTTGGAAATGCGATTCCTACACGAGGGCCGGCCGCCGGTAGTGCGCCAGGCGGTCTATGAAGGTCGCGTGTCGAGAGTCGAGGTTCGAGGTTCTGACGATCGGGAGCGATGGTCGCGCGCATGTGCCGAACGGGACTTTACTGATGATCTGATGCGAATTCTCGCGTCGCCCAACGTGGCGAGCAAGGAATGGATCGTGCGGCAGTACGATCATGAGGTGCAAGGCGGCAGCGTCGTGAAGCCGTTTGTTGGCGCGTCAAACGACGGGCCGAGCGACGCGGCAGTGATCAGGCCGGTGCTCGGCTCACGCCGCGGCGTGGTGATCGCCTGCGGCATGAATCCTCGTTACGGCGATTTCGACACGTACCATATGGCGGCGAGCGCAATCGATGAAGCGGTGCGCAACTGCGTGGCCGTCGGCGCCGATCCGCGGCGAATCGCCATTCTTGACAACTTCTGCTGGGGCGATTGCGAACGGCCAGAGACGCTGGGAAGCCTGGTCCGAGCTGCGATTGCCTGCCACGATGTGGCGATTGCGCTGGGAACGCCGTTCATCAGCGGCAAGGACAGTCTCAACAACGAATTCAGCTATACCGACGAAAGTGGCGAGCGGCGAACGATCGCCATTCCACCGTCGCTGTTGATCAGCGCGCTGGGCCAGGTCGATGACGTCGGCCAATGTGTGACGATGGACCTCAAGCAGCCAGGCAATGCACTTTATCTCGTAGGCGAAACGCGTGACGAGCTGGGCGGTTCGCACTTCGCCTTAGTAAATGATCTCGAAGGCGGGCAGGTACCAACCGTCGATCCAGAGCGTGCTCGTGTGACGTTTGCGGCCGTGCATTCCGCGATTCGTGCCGGCCTCGTGCGCGCGTGTCACGATTTGAGCGAAGGTGGGCTGGCTGTCGCAGCGGCTGATATGGCGTTTGCAGGCGGCTTGGGAGTGTGGATCGGACTCGACAATGTTCCGTCGCCGCTTTGGGAAATGGAAGATGAGGCGGCAATGGAGCCATTGCTGCTATTCTCCGAATCGAACTCGCGGTTCTTATGTGAAGTGGCCGTTGAGAACGCGAGTGAGTTTGAATCGTTATTCCGTGACATCGGTGTCGGCCGGATTGGTGAAATTCGAGACGATGGAAGAATGCAAGTTTACGGAAACTCAAGCGGCGCTGCTTTGATCGACGCCGATATTCGCGATTTGAAGGAGGCCTGGCAGGCGACGTTTCGATGGTGACTGATTGGTTGAGCGCGGTTAATTGGCGCGGGATTCGGCGTGGGCGCCGACGCTAAGGTTAGTGGAATGCACAATACGGAATTGGATTGATGACACGTCCGCGTGTGTTGATACTGCGAGCTCCGGGCACGAATTGCGACGAGGAAAGTGCGCACGCGTTTTCGCTCGCCGGTGGCGCGGCCGAGCGATGGCATGTGAACCGCGTGCTCGAGGAGCCGCGTCGGCTTGCCGAGTTTCAAATCCTGTGCATCCCCGGTGGCTTCAGTTACGGCGATGACATTGCCGCCGGGCGCATCTTTGGCAACCAGATGCAAAACCATTTGGCACAGGCTCTCGCTGAATTTCGCGAAGCCGGCAAGCTTATCCTGGGAATATGTAATGGCTTTCAGGTCCTCTTGAAGACGACTCTCTTGCTGCCGGCCGATGAGCGCGGGCCGCTGGCCACACTTTCGCTCAATGATTCGGGCCGCTTCGAGGCGCGCTGGGTGCGGCTGGCGGCGGACGCCGGCAACTGCGTTTTTCTGCAAGGGATTCACGAGCTGGAGTTGCCCGTGGCGCATGCGGAGGGAAAGTTTGTCGTACGGGAAGAAGCGTTGCTCAAATCAATGCACGCGGATGGGCGTCTGGTTTTGCGTTATGCGCCAGGAACGGCCCGGCTCGCTGCTGAGAGTGGGCTTGTGCCGTACCCTGAGAACCCGAATGGGGCCATGGGAGATGTAGCGGGAATTTGCGATGCAACAGGGCGCGTGTTTGGGTTGATGCCGCATCCCGAGCGGTTTGTCGATCCCACGCAGCATCCCCGCTGGACACGTGAACCGGGACGCGCCGTTGGCGACGGGCTGCGCGTGTTTCAGAATGCAGTCCGGTATTTCAACTGATCTTGATGAGCGGCGGGCTTTGGCAGCTACCTACTTATCGTCCGCATCTGGTTCTTCGATCCACGACGCTTCACTCAAACGCCAGCCCAGTCGGCCGAGCAGCCGCGCGTACAGAAACAGGCCGAAGACATAGAGCGGCGCTAGTGCCAATGCCAGGTATTCGTGGTACTGCGCCGCGACGATTCCGGCCGCCGCACAAACTGCTGCCAGGCAGGCCGACTCGAGATAGAAAAGCATCATCGAAAACGGACAGCGGACCATCGCGCCGAGCACCTTCAATTCGATAAGTTCCCAGGTCGAATTGCCGGCCAGTTGCGACAGCAGCGTTACCGGAAATCCGAGGAGCAAGCTGCCGCCGCTCAACAAAGCAAGTTGCCACGGCTCCTGGGCGATCAGGCGGCCGAGCATCCAGCCCGGCGCGGCCGTGAACACCAGTGCGACACTTACCGGCAGCATTTCGCTCATCGACATGATGAAGTTCATCGGCGGCCATTCGCGAATTCGATCGGCGCCCGCGGCACTTTGCGAAACAATGGCGATGAGAATGTTCGACGCGGCCGCAAGCCAGATGATGGCGCCGATAGCGCCAATCATTGTTTGTGCGAGCCCGCCCATCGCCGCCATCGCGCCGAGGGTGTCGCCTTGCCAGGTGGCCCATGCCGGCACGCCGTCCACAATTAGCCACGCCCATATCACAAGGCCAATTGTCAATGCCGCCCAGCGATCGCGGCAACCGGCCTGGAAGGGAAACGGCAGGATGCCCGTGAGCAATGGGAATCGCGGCAGGACCGGCCGCCCGCGGCTGTCGAGTTCCATCGGCTTGCCGGTATGCGCCGATTTCGCGACGGCCCGCGAATAGGCGGCTTCCTGTTCCTCTTCGAAATCCATGCCGCGCGTCGAAACCGGCAAGACGACCGGCCGCTCGCCGGGCGCGGCGGCCGGATCCAATTTGGGCGTTTCCGCTTCGGTGGCTAATACCGAGCGTTTGGCGGCCTGCTTGGCTGGGGGCGGCACGACGTGGCGTTTGCCGCAATCGGGACAAGTAATCATCT
The DNA here is from genome assembly GCA_035249585.1 of Lacipirellulaceae bacterium. Taxonomy (GTDB): domain Bacteria; phylum Planctomycetota; class Planctomycetia; order Pirellulales; family Lacipirellulaceae; genus JABDGM01. Next base: position 3,149 of record DATFGJ010000222.1, on the reverse strand, counting down.
GGCCGACTTCGCGCTCCGTGGCGTACATCAACGTGTCGCAATGCTTGCAGCGAACGGCGATATAGTTGGGCTGCGTTGCGGCCAGCTTGCTTGGAAGAGGCTGCTCGTCGGCGTCCCACAGCTCATACTGCTCGCCTTCAAGAGCGGCGGGGATGTTCTTGCGCTTTGGCGGCGGGGGTTGCGGAACCACCGTGCGGGCGCCGCAGTCGGGGCACTTCAGGGGTTTGCCAATCTCATTGGGCCGGCCATACATCCGGGTCTGACAGACGCGGCATTCGACCGCGATGTACTGTGGGGGAGATGGCTTTTCCTCATCCTCGACATCGATCGCCGAATTGGCTTGCTTCGTCGGAGCTGCTGGCTGCACGGCGAACTTTGTGCCGCACGAGGCGCAGTTTCCGCTCCGCCCCACCATGGAGGCCGGAATCTCATAGTGCGCACCGCATCCGGGGCAATCGACCGAGAGCAGCTGCGGCTTGGTGGTGGACATGGAGGCGTGTTTTATTTCATTTCCGTCGAAGGAGGTAACTTGCAGTATACATCGTCGGGGCAAGGGAATCTTATTCGGCGGGGGTGCATCTGGGTCGGGAGTTTCAAATGCGCTATCGTGAGCGACATTTGCGCCCATGGATGAGTGCCCTATCAATTAACGGCCTAAACTCCCGACCGTTTTAGCACCATGGCGCGAAAGGGATCGGGAGTCGCTGGCCGCCACGAGTCGTAGAAGCTGTCGCGCTGGCGACTTACCGAGCTTGTACGAGTGTTAAAGACTCCCGACCCCGATTGGCGGGGGTTGGTAGAGATTAGTTTGCCGGCAATAATTCAATCCCGTCCTGCCCTCAACGCTCACCCCTCACCCCTCAACCCTCAACTCTCAACCCTCGCATGTGGCACGGCATTTACGGGCACGACGCGATTGTCGAGCGGTTTCGGCGAACGCTCGAAGCCGGCCGGCTGGCAAGCACGTACTTGTTTGTCGGCCCGTCCGGCACTGGCAAGCGGCGTTTTGCGCTACAACTGGCTCATGCGCTTTTGTGCACACGATCCGAGGATGCCGAGCTCAATCCATGCGGGCATTGCGAATCGTGCCGGCTTTTTTTGTCTGGAAACCATCCGGATTTGGACCTGATCGGGCTGCGGCCCGATAAATCGGAGCTCGCCATTTCGCAGTTTGTCGGCTACGACGAAATCCTTAAGCAAGAGGCGCTTTGCCATCGTATTGCCTTCAAGCCGTTTTACGGCGGCCGGCGAATCGCGATCATCGATGATGCAGATCACTTCAACCTGCACAGTGCAAACTGCTTGCTGAAAACACTCGAAGAGCCGCCGCCGCAGTCGCTCTTGATTTTGATCGGCACCAGCCCCAGCCGTCAGCTGCCGACAATCCGCTCGCGGGCGCAGCTTGTGCGTTTTCAGGCGCTGGATCCTGAGACTGTCGAGCGCATTCTTCTAGACACGGGACTTCTGACGGATCCAAAGGCGGCAAGGCGGGCGGCCCAGCTTAGTGAAGGCAGCGTCGAGCGGGCGATTGAGTTAGCCGATCCGGCCTTGTGGGAGTTCCGCGAGCAGCTGTTCGCTCAACTTGCCTCACCGTCCGCCGTGCGACTGGCCCGCGCGGTTCAAGCATTCGTTGACGAAGCGGGAAAGGAATCAGCGAAAAAGCGCGAGCGGCTGCGAACAGTCCTCGGCTTTGCGATCACCTATTATCGCGAGCGCTTAGGCGAAGCCACGGTCAATCGTCAGGACGGCCCAACGAAACGCGCATCAATCGAGCCGACAGAAGCCATTGTTGGTGCTTTGGACGCGTGCCTCGCCGCGTTGGGGCACATCGATCGCAATGCAAACCTGGGAATCGTGATCCAGCATTGGAGCGAGACATTGGGGCAACCGGCGACCGCCCATGCAATCGCAAACGTGATTTGACGCGGCGAAAGGGCTTGTCTATCGGGTATTTTTTTGGCAACTCAGGATGCCGCTGCCGCCGTGATAACCTGTATAACGGCCCCAGGAAAAAATGGCGGTAGTCGAACGGCCCCCTGGTGTGCTAAAGTTGTCTATCCGCGGCCCTGGGGCGCGACATGGATTCGTGGCGCAACGTGGCTCTTGCCAAAGATTTGCGCGACGGCCCAGGGGCGTGCAGCGGCCCTGCCAGTTCGAACCGGTCGATGACCGGCCTGCTAGTTTCCATTTGTCCTCAGAACAGCCAAACTGCCGACAAACCCGTCGGCACAAAGACCTGAAGGCGGTCGTTTCGTGATGCGTTCCATTTTATCGTTTTGCGCCCCAGCGCTAGTCGTTTTGCTTTCCGCGAGCACGGCATCGGCCAGTGAAGCCGAACTGGTGCTGCCCGATGTGGGCGAGCATTACTTTTTGGGAGTGCCGGGCGACGTTTTGCTCTACGGCGGGTTGGCGGTGTGCCTCGCCGGAGCTGTATTCGGGTTGGTTCAATTCGTCAAGTTGCGAAATCTGCCGGTTCACGAGTCGATGCGCAGCATCTCGGAGCTGATTTATGAGACGTGCAAAACCTATCTCATCACGCAAGGAAAATTCCTTGTTGTACTTGAGCTGTTGATTGGCGCGGTGATCGTCGTTTACTTCGGCTGGCTGCGAGCGTTGGATGCCGAGCGAGTGGCGATCATCGTGGCGTTCAGCCTGATCGGAATTCTGGGCAGTTACGGCGTGGCATGGTTCGGAATCCGCATTAACACTTATGCCAACTCGCGCGCAGCATTCGCCAGTCTGGCGGGAAAGCCGTACCCCGTTCACTCCATTCCGCTGCAGGCGGGAATCAGCATTGGAACTTTGCTGATCAGCGTCGAGCTGGCGATCATGCTGGCGATTCTGCTGTTTGTGCCCGGCGAGTACGCCGGGCCATGCTTTATCGGTTTTGCAATTGGCGAATCGCTGGGCGCTGCCGCGCTGCGGATTGCCGGCGGCATCTTCACGAAAATTGCCGACATCGGATCGGACCTCATGAAGATCGTCTTCAACGTCAAGGAAGACGACCCCCGCAATCCGGGCGTGATCGCCGACTGCACGGGTGACAACGCCGGCGATTCCGTGGGCCCGACGGCGGACGGCTTCGAGACGTACGGCGTCACCGGCGTCGCGCTGATCTCCTTCATTCTGCTTGCGGTGGCCGAACAGGC
>DATFGJ010000221.1:0-5191 GCA_035249585.1 Lacipirellulaceae bacterium | reverse complement strand
AGCATTAATTACCCTTACCGCACCAAAGCGACGGTCGAATACACGTGTTCACTCGTACCACTGGTCTCCGAGGGGATTACGCCGGTCATCAGGAGCGGCGCCATTTGGATCATCACCTGTTTCTGTGACATCGAACCTGTCAGTTTGACGGAAACAACTCGAATACCCTGTCATTTGACAACCGTATAAGAGGTATTGTTTCCGTTGCCGCTGACGCTTTCGAAGATTGGAATCACGCGCGGCTGGCCGATGATGCTGGCCAGCTCATCCTTCACGCCGGCGCTGATCCCGGTATCGCCGTTGAGATACAACTTGCCGTCCGGGCCGAATTCGATCTTTCCGCCATGGTGGGCAAGGTCCGACGGCGACACGCCGTGCAGAATTTGCCGCGCCAAGTCCGACGTGCTGTTGTTGCTGCTGCCGAAATCCACCGTTCCGCGGTTGCCGGGCGAACCGGTGCCTTGCGGAAACAGGTTGGCTTCAACCCAGCCGTCGGGGCCCGCTTCGACCTGGCAGGTATCGGGATTCCAGCGATAGTTGTCGGTGCCGGAGCCATTGACCAGGCTCAGCCATGTCTGCATGTCCAGCGCGAAGGGCAAAAGCTCGACGTTGCCGCCATGCGACGGAACCTGGAAACCTTTCACGTCGCGGACGATGCCCGCGGTGGCCTCGGCATGCAAAACCTGGCCATGCTTGCCGAACACTCGCGCGAAGAAGTATGGCACTTCGCCGTTGGACGCCTCCGTCTTGTGCAAGCGCACTTTCACGGCGTTGTAGTACGTGCCGCTGGTCTGGAAGTCGCTTGCGGAATTACTGAAGTCGGAAATGTAGCCAAAAACGATATCGCCGTTCGGATCGTTGGCTGAATTGGCATCCAGCGTCATCGGGCTGCCGGTGACCGCATTGAGGCCGGCATACTGAATCGCCGTGTTGCGGGCATAGTTGGCGGCGGCCGTCGAGGTCGAACCGGTGGAAACGCGCTGGGCATATTCCCAGCAGGCGGCCATCGCGGTGGCGTCGGCCGAGCGTTGCAGCTCCTCTTTGGCCGATAGCACATAGCCGACGTCGACGCTGAACGCCACCATGCCGATGAGCACGATGGCCAGAATTGCCGACAGCACGGTGATCGCGCCTTTGCGATTCTTGCGGTTAGATTTTAAAGTGCGGTTCTTCATGATGCCCTCCCCAGGCATGACGGCGACTAAAAACGTGTTCTAGCGCTGCGACTCTCGCGCGGCGGTTATTGGTCGAGGCTCGTGTCGATCGGGATCGGCGCGCTCTGTTCGTGAACAACGCCGTCGCTGGTCATCCATCGCAGCTTGGTCAGCGTCAGCGAGAACACGCGGTTCTCGGCGTAGTTGACCTGGGATTCCGTCAGCGATATGGCCGGCAGATAACCGTTCAGGCGAGTCAAGGAGCTCGCGACGCTCAGTTCCATGTCTTCGTTGCCGAACTGGCCCCAAGTCTCAGACTGGCCGTTGATGACTTTAAACTTCAGTGCGCCGCTGTCGAGCCACATCTTCTGGACCCAGGTCACGACTTCGTCGGTGCTGCTCAATGAGCCCACTTCGTCGTCGTCGTCGTAGCCGAGCAGGTCGCTACCGTCCCAGGCTTGAATTTGCACTCCACCAGCGACATAGTCGGGCGCGTTGGCGTGGTTCAGCGTGAGCAGGAAATGGACGCCGTCCAAGTCGCCACTGGGCGACATGACCATCGTGGCCTGCGGGGCGCTGCGATCGGCATCGGGTTGGCCGAGCTGCAGCTCCCAGTGCTCCTCGATCATGACAACGTCAGACTGGCCCCAGGCAGGCGCCGCCGCAAATAACACAACGGCGCACAGCATGGCCCAGTGAATTCTCGGACTCGTGGATCGTGAGCATCGGAGCATTGTTTCGCCCTCTCGCGGTTAGCGTCGAACGAATCCGCGACCGGCCAGGACTTCGCCCGCCCAGTCAAGCGATCGACGGTTCGATCGCGGGAATCGTGCGACAATCGCCAGGAAAAGGAATTTGAAAAGGGAGGTTTCGAGGTGCCGCCGAATTCCGGTTCGGCATGCACAGAACCCCGCCAATCGAACCATAGGTCAAAAAGGGGGTTGGCGCGTCCCGAACGATCGCAAGGATTGGTAAATCGTTCGGCATTATTCGGCCGAGCCGCCGCAATTCAGTCATGCGCGGCAAAAACAGCCCGCACGACAGGAATTGGATTGCGCGGATCCTGAGCAAAAGGCGCTGGAGTACACTTGGTCAAATCGGCCTGAAGTTGGTCGAACCGGGCGACTTATCCATTTAATAGGAGAGCGACGAATGGGCGCCGAACCGTGGAGCTGCTTTACGAAACATGATGCAAATCTTCAACGCGCTCTGGATCGTCTGCGCGAGGAAGAGTTCAAGGCGGGGCGCTTTCGTTACGCCGAGGAGAATCCGTCCTCTATTGAAGAAGCGCTCGAGATTGCCGACGCCGATGGGACCGCTTCGATTCTGGACATCGAGCGGATTGCGGCCGAGCCCGACTTCGGTTGCGCAGCGCCGTTCTCGCCCGCGGAATTAAAGCAGTATTTCGGCAGCGAGCGACCTTCGCGAGCCGACGTCGAGCGGGCAGTGAATTATTGGGATGATATGGAACGAGGCCAGGCTCGCTTTGCGGTGGTCTATGCCGGCGGCAAAGCGAGCGAGATTTACTTTGCGGGATACTCGTATGATTGATGGCTCACACGCGCGGCGGGTGCCTGGGGCAACGCCCCAGTTGATTGAGGATGTCCGGGAATTCGGGTAGAAACCCGACGCGTGAGCGAGGGACTCACCGCGCCCTCGCTTACGCGTCGGGTTACTGCACGGTGCGACTGATTGTGTCCGAATTCCCGGACGCCCTCAGTTAATTTGATAGAGCTGGGGCGTTGCCCCAGCCACCCCTTGCGCGAGCTCGAGGAAGATTGTTTAAAAGCAGCGATCCAACGAGAGCGAGCACAAAGCCCGCCGGCTCGGGGACAGCCGCGTTTGCAGCGGCCGCGGCGCCGCCGCCGACCGAGCTGCCGAAATTCGTGCGCCATGCGTTGTAGCCGCCGGGCGAGCCGTCGTTCTTTTTCCACAGAACGTAATCGGCGGCGTCGACACTACCGTCGTTGTTGTAGTCGCCGCCTAGAGCGGTTGACTGAATGACCTCCAGCGTAACACTATGCGCGAGCGGGTCGACAAGGACGTCGAAGGCCAGGCCGTTGCCGAGATCGGTTCCTAGAATCGACTCGAACTGGCCGGCCAGACTCGAGGAGGCGTCAATAATTTGGAAGGAATCGCCGAGCGCGGGCTGGTAGTCGTCGCCGAGAACGATTTCCAACGCACCGCCGAGCTGGATGGAATCGGCGAGTAGCTGGTCGAAGTCGATGCCGGGCGTCGGCATCGCACCGCCGCCGAAGATTTCAATTTCGAGCATGCCGCTGTTCTGTTCGAACAATCCGCTGATGTTGGAAATGCCGGGCGATTGGCCCGGTGCGAACGTGCCGCCCTGGTTCTCGAGGTTCCCAACGAAGTTATCGACAGCCAGCCGTCCGCCGGTGAAATTGAACTGGCTGCCAGTCTGCAACGTGATTTCGTCGGCGACCAGGCTTCCGCCTTGCAGATTGATTTGACCGCTGGGGAACGGCTCGATCGTGCCGGCCACGTCCACGGTGGCGCCTTCCTGGATATTGAGCATGCCGACGGCGGTGAACGTAAAGACCTCGCCATTGACGCGGCCGCCACTCAAATAGAAGTTTCCTTCAATATCCAGGCGCGAACCTGCGCCGACAATGGTTAGATCGCTGGGTGCATTGTTTGACGCGGCGACAAATACGTCGCCCGTTCGCTCGACGACAGCGCCGGCCTCAATATCGAGCGACCCGGGCCTCTGGCTGCCTACGACGAAGAACAATCCGTCGGATTCGAAGCGGGTGCCCGCGCCAGTGATCACGACGCCGCTGGCCACAGTTCCGAGCGAGGCAATGTCCAGACCGCGCGAGCGGACGACGGCGCCGTTTTCAATACGCGCATTTCCGCGCGAGGCACCGAAGCTGGCGATCATATTGTTTGTGACCGACGTATCGAGCAGCGTTCCAGGGCCTGAGACTCGGAGCGTTCCCCCCGTGGCGGCCGCCGTGTTGGCGGTCACCTGTGCGCCGCCGGTGATCGTGATTTCGCCCCCGACATCCGCACGCATAGATCCTGTTGCGGTGACGCGAGTCTGGCTGCCGTCGATTTGAATTTCATTCTTTTCATTCGCCGTCAGGCCAGTTCCCAGCCCCGTGGCCAGGCTGCCAGTGCTGACGCGCGCTCCGTCAACCACGCGGAGCTTGCCTTCATTGGAATCACCAACGGCGATACCCTGAGTTGCATTCAGCTGCGAACCAGCGCCGGTGACAACGACGGATGCCGTGCTGGCGGTGGTGCTGGCGATATCGACGATCCGGGCATTTACGATCCCGCCGTTTTGAATCGTGAGGCTGCTTGGCGAAAGGCCGCCGATGCGCAGCTCGCCGGACTTGATGTTTGATGCGTTTTGAACGACGTTGAGCGTGCCGCCGTCGATCGTCGCAACGCCGAAACCGGCTTGGCCGATATCGATTTCCGCCACGGTTGCGACGGCCCCGTTTTCGACCCGGAGCATGCCGCGGGCCGGGTCGTTGCTCGTTCCGGAATTCTGGCCGAGGGTGAGCTTCGTAGTAAGTTGCATGGTGGTGTCCGGGCCGGAGAGGATCAGCTCGCCCTCCGTGTTGCGCGGGCCGCCAATCACGGCGTTGGCCGCCGTAAGCGCCGCTCCATCTCGGGCCGTAAGCGAGCCTTTGTGGCCGATGGAATTGGCAATGAACAGATCCTCGCGCGTGGTGCCGAAGCCCACGTTGAACAGCGCATCATCGAGGATCACGGCCGGATTGCCTGTGCCGGAAAGCGTGTAATCGAGCGGCGTCGGGGAAAACTCGCCGCCGTGAACTTCAATGGTGCCCGCAGTGAATACGACGTTTGGCTGGCCACGGAAATCGCCAGTCACGATGCGGCCGCCGTTGACGTCCAGAAAACCATTGAACGAAATCAAGAACGAATCGGTCGCGGTGAGCGTTATGTCCGGCTGCAGCCGGAGCGTGGTATTCGTAAAGGCCAACTCGCCGACTTGAACCGATTTCACCGTCACGTCGGAGGCCGGGCCGGTGACGGTTGCCACG
>DATFGJ010000220.1:0-12735 GCA_035249585.1 Lacipirellulaceae bacterium | reverse complement strand
CTTCGATGGAATTGGCGCGATCCTCACCGGCGCGAACTTCACGAACGCCGACGTGCGGAGTGCGAATTTCTCCGGGTATAGCGGAACGGGGATTACGCTGCCCCAGCTCTATTCGACCGCCAGTTATCAGGCGCACGACTTAACGGGAATCAACCTGGCCGGCAGAAATCTCGCCGGCGGAGATTTCTCCGGCCAGAATCTGACACTCGCAAATCTCGCCTACGCAACATTGACTGGCGCGGACTTTACGGGAGCGGTGGTGCGAGGGGGGAGCTTCGGCGGCTACTACGATTACAACACGAATACGCTTGTCGGCGGCATTTCGCTGCCGCAACTCTACTCGACGGCCAGCTACCAGGTCCGAGACTTATCCGGAATCCAGTTGGACGGACTCGACCTCAGCAACGCGGACCTTTCCGGCCAGAACCTTACCAACGCATCGCTGGGCGCCTTGACCGGCGCGAATCTCACCGGCGCCGAGGTGCGCGGGGCAAGCTTAGGCGTCACGCCGGCGCAGCTCTACACGACGGCCAGTTACCAGGCGCACGACCTGAGCGGGATCGGCTTGGGCGGCGACCTGACCGGTGTGAACCTCGCTGGCCAGAATCTCACGAACGCGCGCCTCAGCGCTACGCTGACGGGCGCGGACTTCACCGGCGCCGTGATTCGCGGAGCGCAGTTGAGCACGGCCAACGGCTTTACCGCCGCCCAACTTTACTCCACGGCCAGCTATCAGTCCCACGAACTGAATGGCGTCGACTTCACCCAAGGCGACTTGAGCGGCTGGAGCTTCGCTGGCCAAAATCTCGCCGGCGCCAGCTTTTACTACGCGATTCTCCAGGGCACGGACTTCAGCCACGCCAAACTCGCCAATGCGAACCTCGACTCCGCCGAGCTCATCTCTGCCGACTTGAGCCACGCAGTCATCACCAATGCGACATTGTACAACGCCAACATTTGGAACGCCAACCTGACGGGCGCAGACACCCGTGGGCCGGGCGGGGGATTCTATAACTTCTCGAACGTCGTCACCACGAATCTGATTCATGCCGATGGTCGGATCGATGGTCTGAACCTGGGCGCCGGGCAGCTGCTGGTCGTCCGCGATTACGACGGCAAAGCGAATGACAATTTCGGGAACCCATTTCCACCAGTTGCGATTTCGATCCAAGAGCACCTGACGATGACCCCCGGCGGCACGTTGCGCATGGAGTTCGAGGTGGATGCCTGGGACTCGACGATCTCCTTCGCTGCCGGCATCCTGGTGACGCTCGGCGGCACGCTCGAGCTGACGTTTGCCGACGATGTCGAACTCGCCAGCCAGATCGGGCGAACGTTCGATCTGTTTGATTGGACCGGCGTCAGTCCCACCGGCGCGTTCACTGTAAATAGTCCGTACGTCTGGGACCTGTCAAACCTGTACAGCAGTGGCGACGTGACGCTTACTGCCCTTGTCGCCGCCCTTACCGGCGACTTCAACAACGACGGCTCCGTGGATGCCGCCGACTATGTTGCGTGGCGCAGGAACGATGGAACGCAAGCTGGCTATGATTCGTGGCGCGCCAACTTTGGCCGCACGCTCGCCGCCGGCAGCGGTTCGGCGCTACCCTCCGCCGAACCGTGGCCGGGCGCCGTGCCGGAAGCCGCCAGCATTCTGTTAGCCGCTCTGGGCGCGCTCTCCATGACGGCCTTTGGTCAAAGGCGAAGACGGTCCTGCTGATTTACAGTTACTAATTCATCCGCCGTGCCTGATTGAACGGCGACGCGGCTTACAGCTCTCGCATTGCAAGTGAAACGGATGAGGTCGACCTTTCGGCCTCTCTGCCGAGCTGCGGCCTCGCATATTGAGAGCAGCTGTCGAATGGCTTCCAAGGCGGGCCACGTTTGGGATCTTTTCGGCTCGCCCAGCGCTCTTGTCGTCGGTCGTTATTGAGGCATTGTTCACATTTTCCGCCGGCAAGTTGGAACAACCTGCGCGCCGATCTCGCATGTCATGGTGAGTTGTCACTTCTTTTTTCCTGGAGGATCGATCTCATGGCATGCAATTCGAGAACTTGGGCCTGTAGCTGCGGCACGACGATGAAAATCGCGTGCACACTGTGGTTGGCCATCGCCACAGTCGCGGTCCAACCGGACCAACTGAATGCCCAGACACTTGGCGTCACGACAACAAAGGTCGGCTCGCCGATCTGGAAGCCGGCTGATTTTCAAATGTTCACAGCGCCGGCGGCCCCATTCCCAGACGCGTTTTTTGACACCCTCGACGCGCTGCTTCCGCTGGAAGGTCCCGGGACGACGACGTACACGCCGCACCAGCCGCCGTACGATACGGAGCTATCCACCAACGCGGCCGCGGCCGGTTTCGTCCAGCAAACGGTCTTCTCCCGTGACGCGATCACTCTCGACCCAAACGGCGTCTATCTCGCGATGATGTGGCTCCCCGATCCGGGCATCACGGGCTCGTCCCGCGATTTCGCTTCGGGGCCGGTGATCCCCAATTCGCTGTTTCCTTTTACGTCGTTCTCCGAAATTTTTCTGGACGGAGTGAAGGTGGAAACGCTGCAGGATCAAATGTTCAACATTCGTGCGGGCGATGTGGGGTTCGACGGAGCGAGTCATCGTGCGCCGTCTCAAGTCGTCTGGCACCCGTGGGCGGACGACCCGAACGCCGGTCCATTGGGAGATTACGAGATCCGTTGGCAGCTGCGCGATATTCAAGGCAATGGCTGGAATATCGTGGCCGGATTCAAGGTGGTGCCGGAACCCTCGGCGCTCGTGATCGTGACGATCGGTGCGGTGAGCATTGTTACGGCAGCGCGCAGGAAGAGGCGCGAGCCGCCGACAAAGGCCCTAGCGTAAAGGACGCCGCCGGCCGATTCGTTCAATTTAAACCAGACTTCAAAAGGAGAATTGCGATGAAAACGTGTTGTTTTTCCCTGTCCCTGGCCGCTGTCGTTCTGGCGGCGTCCGCAATTGAGCCGGCTCGCGCCGACACCCTGTACATCGGTGACGCCGGCGACAACCTCGTCAAACGGTTTGATGTGGCGACCGGCGCGCGGGATGCCGGCTTTACGACCAGCGGATTGCTGGGACCCAATGGAATGCTGATCGATGGGGACCGGCTGATTGTTGTGAACCAGAACGTGAACACCCATTTGTCGGGTGAAGTGCTGGCTTTCGATAAAGAAACCGGCGCGTCGCTTGGCCCGATCATCGCCGAGAGCGCCAAGGATGCGCCGTACGTTCCGCGCGGGATCGTCCTCGGACCGGGCGGCGACGATTTGTTCGTGGGCAACTTCTCGACGTCGCAAGGCAAATCCCATGGCTCGCTTCTGCGATACGATTTGTCGAGCAGCGTGCTGCTCTCCGACGACAAGGCGAAAGGATTCCAGAATCACGATTTCCATCCGCGCGGCGTCGTGTTCGGACCCGACGGCATGCTGTACGCGGCCAGCCCGGTGTCGCTGAAGACCGGCCTGGGCGGCGCCGTGCTGCGGTTTGATGCCGACGGAACATTCTCCGACGTGGTGCTTGAGGATGAGGGCGGCTTCGGCCAACTCAACCGGCCTGAGGGGATCGTGTTCGGTCCCGACGGCAACCTGTATGTAACGAGCTTCCGCGCCGCACCGGGCGACAAGGACGGCGTGCGCGTGTACGATCCCGCGACCGGCGACTTCCTCCGGCAGATCGACTTTTATGACGACCCGGTCAACGATTTTCGGGTTTCCGCTCAGGCGATCTTATTTGGGCCGGAGGGCAAGCTGTACGCTCCGATGCTTCAAACAGGTGAAGTGCGGGCCTACGACATGACAACCGGCGACTACACGACTTTTATCGCGGGGGGCACGGAGCTGATCAATCCGTTCTTCATGACATTTGGTCAGACCGACCCCAGCACGCTGGCCTACGGCAGCGGTGGCGCAGGATTGTCGGCGTCCGCTGTCTCGGTGCCCGAGCCAGCGAGTGCCATGCTTACTGCGCTTGTCCTCGCAGGACTGATCGGATGGTCGCGTTCGAGGAGGCGATGAAGTAACAAGTCCTGTAACTCTCGCAGTCACTACAATTCGCGTGTGTAAAGTTTGGGCGCATCCTCGCCGCCGGAAGTGGCTCCGCGTTGCCTTCCGCTGAGCCGCTCACCGGCGGCGGCTTTTTTCTACTCGAGATTTACGTCTGTTGTTAATTCAAGGCTAATGGGGCTCCAGCTGAGACGCCGGCGTCGGATCCGCCGTGGCGCGGCTGATCCACACGCCTCTTTGCTGCGGGCAGTCAGAAAATGCCCCAAATCTCCTCAACAAACTAATTGACTTTGCTTGCCTAGCTCGCTCTAATGTGCCACGGCAGAGAGAGAGGCGTCCTCATCCCGAACACGAAAAGGACTGACTTCATGACGTCAACATCGAGAAGTCTTGTTACGCTGGTAGCCAGCGTAGGATTGTTGTGTGCGTCGAACGCGGCGCGCGGCGGCGTGGCCGAGTGGATGGCGGCCGTCGCAGCCGGCACGCCGGCGGGCTACACGAATTCCAATCTCACCGCTCCGATCGTCGCCGATATCGGAACCTATAGCGAAGCGACCGGCGGCGGCATTACCTATGAATTCGTCGTCAATGCCACGAACGACGGCGCCAGCAGCGCGCTGATCGGCACATTCGAGAACCCGCCGCCTGTCGGCGACCGCGCGGCCCTCAAATGGGAACAGTGGCAGGACACCCTCCACTATGGCGCAACCGTCTTTGGAGTCGCCGACTTCGATTCCGGCGTGACAAACACGCCGGGCGTTGACACGCACTTGGCCTTCGTCAACAACGGAACCGACACGGTGTTGTACGTAAACGGCGCGCTGGCGGGCACAATCGTAGGGGCCTCGCCGACGCTTTCCGGCACAGTGGGCATCGGGCAAGCCTACAATCCGGTCGGCGACCACCTCGATCCACTCACCGGCACAATCCTGGGAGTGGCAGTGTATGATGCAGCACTGAGTGCCGCAGAGATTGCCGCCCATAACGCCGCGTTCCTCATCCCAGAGCCGGGAAGCATCCTACTCGCTGGCCTCGCGCTAGGCGTTGCCATCTCGATGGCGCCCCGTCGACGAACATAGGCTCTGGCCTCGCTGGCCCCGCGACGATCGAGCGAATTTTGCGCGGTGGATCGGGACGCCCAACGGTCAGTGCAAAAGTCAGCCGATAATTACGCGCGGCCGTTTGGCCGGGTTCGGCTCGGCCCGCTGAATTAGCTCGCGAACGAGCCAGGGCACATTGCCTTCGCCGAAGAGCACAAAACTGAGATTGGCCACCAGCGGGCTTTCGTCCGACCAGCCAAAATGAATCTCCGGCGGCTTGCCCGTCTTCGACAGCTCCAAGGCAACCGTCGCGACGGCGTGGGCCACCGACGCGCAGCGCGTCAGCTTGAGCACGAAGCGCTCGTGCTCCTCGGTAACCTCAATCATCGGATGATGGTGAAACTCGCTGGGGTCGCCGATCGTGGCCTCGACGAACACGATGGGCACTTTTGGCCCCAGCCGATGCACGCGGCGGATTTGCTCGTCCTTCTCGACGATCGTGTGGTGCCCCGGCCGATGCGGCACAAGCACCGGGAACTCCAGGTGCCGCAGCGCGTCCCACAAAAGCCGCGAATGTTCGTCGACGAAGTCGAACTTCTCGAACCGTAGCTCGGTGCTGCGACGCGTGCGCGAGATCATGGAGAACACAAGCACCGCGCCAATAAACGCGCTGGCAATCTTAATTCCTTCCGGCTTTTCGATGATGATCGCCGTTGTCGTGTAAAGGAAGATCAGCGTGGCGGCGAGGTAGCCTTTATGAATTCGTTGCCAGCCTCTGCCCGCGCGCTTTCGCCATTGGTCGATGACGACCGCCACTCCGGCACTCGTCATGAGTACCATCACGCCGGTAGCGTACGCGCCTCCTTGGGCCACGACGCTGGCGTCAAAAATCCAGGTCACCAACAGGTTGGCCGCCGTGAAGACCACCACGAGCGCGCGAACGGCCTCGGCCCACTTCGGCGCCATGCCGTATCGCGGCAAATAACGCGGCACCAAGTTGAGCAACCCCGACATCGCGCTGGCGCCGGCAAACCACAGGATCGCCACGGTGCTGATGTCGTAGATGGTCCCGAAGACGTGTCCGAACATCGGATTGATAAACGCCTCGGTTTCGCCGTGGGCAATAAACGCCAAGGCACGATTCGCCGCCCGACCTTCGGTCACCAGAGCGTCCGGATTGATCACCATCGTTGTGACCACGCTGGAGCCAAGCAGCATGAACGACATGATGATGGCGGCCGTGGCGAGCAGTTTGCGCGTGTTTCGAATGCGGTGCGCCGGGCGCTCTGGATCATCGGTTGGCTCGCCTTGGACAAGCGGCATCACGGCGACGCCGGTTTCAAAACCGCTCAAGCCGAGGGCTAATTTCGGAAAGAACAAGACGCATGCGATGGCCGCAGCAAGCCAACCGCTCCCAGAGGATTCCATGTGCCAGTCGCCGATTGCAATAGCCTGGTACCAAGTAGCCACTCGACTTGGGTGGGTCAACAGGTAACTAATGCCGCTGCCAAGCACGATCAGGTTCAACAGCAAGTAAATACCCACGATGACAACCGCCAGCGCGATCACCTCGCGAAACCCGCGCAGGAACATCCCGCCCAGCAGAACCAACAGAAACATCGTGACGAGCATCTGACTATGGAAAACGTCCGGTGTTTCAGCCCAGAGCGGATTATGAATCAGATGTTCTGCCGCGTCGGCCGCGGACAGCGTTTGCGTGATGACAAAATCAGTTGCGGCAAATCCGAGCAGAACGAGAACCAGGAATTTGGCAGTCCAACCGGAGAGGAGGCGCTCGAGCATCGCTATGGATCCCTGTCCATGCGGCGACTCGCCAGCAACGTAGGCATATACCGGTAGCGCGCAGCCGAGCGTTACGCCAACGAGCAGAATCGTGGCCAGCGGAGCCAGCATCCCCACGGCTGCAAACGCGATCGACGGCTGGTAGCCGAGCGTGCTGAAGTAGTCGACGCCCGTCAGGCACATCACCCACAGCCAGAAGCTCTGATGCTCGGGTGGCTTTACCACCGCCAGCGACGGAGTCATCAGCCTCGGGTCGACAGGCGGAGCCGTGGTTCCGCCTGGCGCGGGTTCTACCGGCGGCGCCGCGGGGCCTGCAGGAACAGGGTTCATTTGGAAACGCCTTTGCGGGCATTCCTCGCCTGATGGCGGAATCGCTCGGCATGGCGCAGCAGCGTGGCTCGGGCCGGTTTGCTGCGCCGCTTGCGCGCGAGGCGCTCGTACTTGTCGGCCAGCGCCGTCTTGACTTCGTAGATGTTTTCAAGCTGCGATCGTTGTGTCATGCTGCTCTCCGTAGATGCGTAGGTCAGGCTTTCCAGCCTGACATAATTTTCCAAACGCGAATTTGTCAGGCTGGAAAGCCTGACCTACTCAGTCCATCAGCGAAGCAAACCGCTCTTCAAGCGCCTCCAGCCCGGCGCGCAGGCAATCGCTGTCGCCGAAGATGCTAAAAAGCTGGCAACCCAGCTCGCGGCAGCGAATCGCATGCTCCGGGTCGCGCGAGAGGGTGCCCCACGCTTTGCCCGCGCTCTTGCAGGCGGCCGACACGCGCTTCAAAGCCTCCACGCATTTGGGGTGCAAGAAGTTGCCGGGCACTCCGAGCGTCACCGAAAGATCGGCCGGCCCAACGAACAGCCAATCGACGCCATTGGTCGCGGCAATCTGCTCAACAATCTCCACAGCTTCCGGCGTTTCGATTTGGATCGCCACCCAGCGATC
This sequence comes from Lacipirellulaceae bacterium, assembly GCA_035249585.1. GTDB lineage: Bacteria > Planctomycetota > Planctomycetia > Pirellulales > Lacipirellulaceae > JABDGM01. The sequence continues at coordinate 4,940 of DATFGJ010000220.1, read as the reverse complement.
GCGGTTCGCGTTCGCGACATGGGTCGCCATGTCGATGTTGCCAAAGTCCGTTTCGACGTTCCCGCCGAAAAAGCCGCGCACGCCTGCCGGCGGATACTTGGCCCAGCGCACGGCCTCGTGCACCTCGGCCATCGTGCGCACCTGGGCGATCATGACGCCGCTGCAGCCGGTTTCCATTGGCCGCATCACGGTCGCGTAATCGGTCGGCGCCACGCGTGCAAACGCATCGATCCCCGCCGCCCGGCAGGCGATCAAGATCAACTCCAGCTGCGAGTGCGAAATTGCGGAATGTTCCTGGTCGGCCCAAATGCCATGAAACTTCCCAACGCGGCCGGCCATTTCCACGGCACGCGGATTGATCATGCCGGTCACGTGCATGGTGCGCACGAGCTGGCCGGCAGTGAGTCGCTTTTTAATGATGCTGGACATGAAGTTGATATCGTTGGAAAGGGGTTGCGGGCAAACGCAAATCGTGACATAGAAAACGCCATGCCGCAAGCCGGCATGCGCGGCCGGAGAAACCGCCAGGAGGGCGAATTCAGCGTCCGAACTGGCTCGGCGCTTCCACTGCAGGACAATCCGCGCGCTAATCGCTCCATTTGCGGCGGGAATTCCCCGCAGAAAGACGGCGCCGTCGATTGGAGGCGGCGAATGCGGCAAGCAATAACCAGGCCGTTGCCGGCTCGGGGACCGAAGCACCGGCCAACGCGCCCGTCGCCGGCGGCGTGCCGGCGATGCTCCCAAAATTGCTCCGCCAAATCTGGTAGTCGGCAGCGTCGACCTTGCCGTCGCCATTGCCGTCGGCCAGGAGGCCAACGCCCGTTCGATTGAATGTCTTCCGCCACAGAATGAAATCGGCCGCATCGACGACGCCATTGCGATTGAAGTCGGCCCTCGCAACGCTTAGCAAGATTCCGTTCAGCGTGCGGTTATAGCTCCATACCAGTCCGCCCGTGAGCATCGGCAGGTCGCCGCCAATGAAATTGCCAACAAGCCCCGTAGCCGAATTCAACACGTAAAAAGTATCGCCGTGCTTGGGAACAAAACCGCCGACAAGCGATATGTCCAAGTTGCCATTCAAAAACGCAAGGCCCGCCACATTCAACTGATCGTACTGCGTCCCAACCATGGTGCCGGCGAGTTGAATTTCAAGCGATCCCGTTATGTACTGCTCATACTCATCGACGGCGAGCGGACCGATGTCCAAACCGGGCGCCACCGTTCCCCGATTGATTAGCGTCCGATGCAGTATGGTGCCCTCGCGAGCACCCAGCGTCCTCCCTGCCGCAATCGTAAGCGGGTCACTGCCGCTGATCATTGCGCCAGCATCAATAAACGCATCGCGCCCATCCCAATTCAATTCACCGCCCTGAACTACGGCCGGGCCGCTGCCATAATAGTTGATCTGTCTGGCCCGTACTAAAGTGAGCGGGATGAAACTGGTTGCGTTAATCAACGCGGGCAGGCCGTCCGCCGGGTCGCGAAAGAACGGTCCAGGCTCGCGCACGCCGTCATTGTTGGCGTCCTGATTCATATTGATGATTGCAAGTCCATCGTAGAGATCGATCAGCGTCATGCCGTCGCCGACGACTCTGGCGAACACGGCAAAACCGCCGTCCGAAGTGTCGAGCCCTATGTTGTCTCGCATATTAAAAAAGTATTGCGAGGAGGCGCTATTTGGCTGACCCGCTAATCTGGCCATGGCAAGCGTGCCGCGAACGTTCGAGCGAAATGGCTGCAACCCGGCTTCATTCGGCACCGTCGGAAGTGGAGTGGCGGGATTGTTATCCAAATCGACTTGTGCCGTTGGATCGAGGGATGTATTCAGCGGCGGCCCCTCATTTTGAAAAACTGGATAATACCCGCCGCCCTGCAGTACCACGCCGACGTGGGACGTATCCACGGCCAGGCGATGCATCAGGCTCAGGTTGTAGAACCCGCCGTTGACGTACTGCAGAAAGTTGCTCGTCGTCAGCGGGCGGTCATCGAACAGCTCTATGAAAATGGTATCGCGCTGGCGAGTGGCAGCCGCGATGTTGAATTCCATCTGCACGAACGAGCTGGCTAGCGCGCGCGGGCCGTCGCCAATTGCGGCCAACAGTAGCGGCGCAATTCGAAGTGCAAGCACTCGAATGTCGCAAAAGCGACGTAAAACTTTGCCAGTTGTCATCTGTTCCGATTATTCGCCCACGACGCGACTAACTCGCCTCGAGCGACCCCGCAAACCGACGAGAAGCAAACTTGCGGCCGCAATCATGATCACGGCCGACGGTTCCGGGGCCGCAAACGGCGATTGCACCGAACCGCTCGCCGCGCCGCCTGCCATGCTGTTACGCCAAACGATGAAATCAGCCGAGTCAACTTTCCCATTGCCGTTGCCGTCGGCCGCGGCATCCGTCGTGGAATTGAAGTTGCGCCTCCATACGGCATAGTCCTCCGCATTCACTACGCCGTTGAAATCGTAGTCTCCGGCTGGCAGATTGAGCATCTGAATCCGCGTTACGGTGACGGTATGTTGTACGCGCACCTGGCTGATCGAATTCCCGGAAAAATTGCGCAGGGGCAGATCGTTGAATGGCTGGGCAATGCTGAAACCAAAGTCGTTTGGCAGCGGCAGATCACCAATCGCATCCACTACACTCATGCCATTTCCCAACACGGCGCCAAAAGCCGAAAAGCCGCCGTCCGGTCGGGCCGGGCTGTCGAGGACCGAATTATCTCCCTGGTTGATGAACCATTGACTTGTCACCGTGTCCGGGCCGGATTTTGCCATGGCGATCGTGCCGCGAAGATTCGATAGGCCCGCGACACCGCCGCCCGGCTCATCGTCAATCGGCGCAATCGTCGCCACGGGCACGAACGACATCACCGTGTTGGGGGGCGTAGGATCGACAAACGAGAAACCGCCGCCTTGGATCACGAAATCACGCAACGGACCGTTCGGGGTGTCCCTGGTGTCACTGTTGCGATGCACCGCTGTTCCGTTGTACTTGTTCGACGAGACATAGTGCAGAAAGTTTGCCACGGTGCGAGGCATCGCGGAATCGAAAAGCCGGACGTCGAAATTCCCCATTACCGTTTCAAAGCGAACGATCGTCGCCTCGGCACGATTGCAAAATGTCGCCGCCCAGCCCAGCGCCGCCATCGCGGCAAGCATCCGAAATCGAGAGAATATCGTCATCCAAAGCGGCTCGGTGGCGGGGGAGGCGGCGTTCCGGGGCGGCCTCAGGGCTAGAAAAAGCGGGCGTGCCTGGCAACTGTTCATACTACGTGGATTCCGCGGAATTGTCCAACAAATGGCCCCTGCCCAGAGAGTTTTGGCGTCGCTAAAATCGGACATTTACGCACTGCCGGACCGCGCGTGACATTTCAGCGCGCGTTTCCGCCTATTGACACTGCGCAGCTCACAATTCTCATCACTCCGTATCACCACACAGCCGCATCCAACAAGGAAAATATCAATGGCCGCCTTCCCCGAGGTTCAGCGAATTACGTTCGAAGGCCCGACTTCCAAGAACCCGCTCGCGTTCCGGCATTACAACGCCGAGGAGAAAGTCGGCGGCAAAACGATGCGCGATCATTTGCGGTTTAGCGTTGTCTACTGGCATACGTTCCGCGGAACCGGCGCCGATCCATTCGGACCCGGCTGCGCAGTCCGCCCTTGGGAAGACGGCACCGATTCGGTCGAGAACGCCAAGAACCGCGTCCGAGTGGCGTTCGAGTTCATGGAGAAGCTCGGCAATCCGTTCTATGCGTTCCACGACCGCGACGTGGCCCCTGAAGGCAAGACGCTTGCGGAGACAAACAAGAATCTCGACGAAGTCGTAAAGGTTCTCAAAGAGGAGCAGCAGCGCACCGGAATCAAGCTGCTGTGGGGCACGGCGAATCTCTTCAGCAACCGTCGCTACATGCACGGCGCGGCCACCAGCCCCAATGCCGACGCCTTCGCCTTCGCCGCCGCGCAAGTGAAAAAAGCGCTCGAAGTCACCAACGAGCTGGGCGGCGGCGGTTACACCTTCTGGGGCGGACGCGAAGGTTACCAGAATCTGTGGAACACCAACATGAAACGCGAGCTGGAACACCTGGCCCGCTTCCTGCACATGGCCGTCGATTACGCCAAGGAAATCGGCTTCACGGGCCAGTTCTACATCGAGCCGAAGCCGAAGGAACCGACCAAGCATCAATACGATGCTGACGCGGCCGCCTGCGCGAACTTTCTGCGCGAGTACGACCTCATTGATCACTTGAAACTCAATCTTGAAACGAATCACGCGACGTTGGCCGGCCACACGATTCAGCACGAGCTTGAGGTCGCCGGCAGTGCGGGCATCCTGGGCTCGATTGATGCCAACACCGGCGACATGCTGCTGGGCTGGGACACGGACCAGTTCCCCACCGACATCTATCTCACCACGCAGTGCATGTACTGTGTACTGAAGTACGGCGGCTTCACCAAGGGCGGCGTCAATTTCGACGCCAAGGTCCGCCGCGAAAGTTTTGAGCCGATCGACCTATTCCACGCCCACATCGGCGGCATGGACGCATTCGCCCGCGGGCTCAAGATCGCCCACGCCATGCTCGCCGACGGCAAGCTCGAAGAGCTATTGCGCGAGCGATACGCCAGTTGGGACAGCGGCCTGGGCGCCGAGATCGAATCTGGCAAGCACGACTTCAGGTCGCTGGAAAAAATCATGCTCCAAAAAGGCGACGCCACCCCCAACCGCAGTGGCCGCCAGGAGATGATCGAAAACCTCATCAACTCGTATCTCTGAGGCAAAGCCGGATACGATTGACTTTTGTCCTTCGACAAAGCGCTGGTCTTTAAGGGCAAATCTGATGGTATTGATCAAAGATGTTCCGCATCGATTTCAACTCGAATGTGGATCCGGCATTTGGCGCACAATCGCGGGTAGATCGCGCGCGCCGTGCGCGACCTGCAC
>DATFGJ010000219.1:0-4275 GCA_035249585.1 Lacipirellulaceae bacterium | reverse complement strand
CGAGCGCTGGCCGTTTTGCCAGGTGCCGGACTCCGCTCGATTCTATCCCACGCCGGCCGGCAACGAAGCGCTCGCGCGTATCGAGCACTTGGTTGAGAGCCGCCGTCGGCTAGGCGTGCTGTTGGGCGAGCCTGGGGCTGGGAAGTCACTGCTGTTGCAGGCGGCGGCCCGCCGACTCGTCCGGCAATCAGCCGCCGTGGCCACGATCGATGCCGAAGGGCTGAGCGCGCGCGAGATGCTTTGGCAAATTGCGGCGAGCCTGGCCGGCGCACCAGCCGAGGACGCCGACGCTTCCCGGCTGTGGCGGCTCGTCGCCGATCGAGTGCTCGAGAACCGGCTTCAGCTAATTGCCACGGTCCTGCTTGTCGACAACGCAGGGCACGCCGGCCCGGACGTGATTACGCAATGGATGCGCCTCGCTCGACTGGAGGCGACGCCCGCGGCGCGCTGGACAATAGTGCTGGCGGCCGAGCCAACACAAGCGGCACGCTGGCCACAAACGCTTCGCGATCTCGTGGACTTGCGGATCGACTTGCACCGCTGGGAGCCCGAAGACACAGTCGGCTATGTGCAAACGGCGCTTGTTGAAGCGGGGCGGCTGGAGCCGTTGTTCGACGAAGCGGCGCTCGCCCTATTGCATGAACGAACAGAGGGAGTGCCACGGCGCGTCGCAAGACTCGCAGATTATGCGCTCATGGCCGGCGCGGCAGCAGGCTTGAGCCTCATCGACTGCGAAACATTGGACGGCGCTAACCAGGAACTCGCCTGGCCGGCGCCGTCGTCCGTCTATTAGCGTTAGCCAATAATGCGTAGCATCGCGGCTATTGTTGCGCCATGACGGTGTTCTTCAGGTCGTCGACACGATCCCGAAGCAGCACCACTTGTTTTTCGAGCGCATCGCGATCGATGCGAATTCGTTCCAGGATCTTGCCACTGGATGACTGAATAGTTTCGGCCGCCTTGCGAACTTCGTCGAGGTTACCGGCGCGTTTTTCGATTTCCAGAATGGCTTTTTCGATTACGTCAAAATCAACTTGCTGCGCGGCCGACTGCCGCTGCGCTCGAAAGCATAAGGCGCGGCAGGCCAGAATTCCGGCCTTAAGATACACATCGCTCGCCGCGTCTTCAGCATCCCACACGACCATTAGGTCGTTGCCGTAGCGTTGGAATGGTTCCAGTCCGCGCGGCGCCGTCTTCTTCGAGAACACGAACAGGCCCCACTCGGCATCACGGTTTTTCCGAGCCGTCTCGATCTCCTCGCGGGCGCGAGTGAGCGTATAACCGGCTTCCTCCTTGGCTTCGATCACGATCCTGGCGCCTGGTGCCGCGCTATCAGGGCCGAGCTCGATCACCGAGTCTCCCACCTTGCAATTCTTGATGCGGCCGGTGGTCTGGGCCGTCGGAGTGGCAATGTCGCCGGCGTATTGGGCCTCGCGGGCGAGGAATTCGCACACTGCCACCTCAAATTCAATACCATGTCGCGTCGATCGCTGGACTTCCTGGCGCGTGGTGACAATTTTTGCAATCGATACTTTAACTTCCTCCTGGAATTTCGAATTCTTCGCCTCCGCACAGGCTAGCAGCTCGACGAGCTCGCGTTTTAGGCGTGACAAGCAAGACGTTTCGCTATCGAGTGAAAACTCATTGGTGATGGTCCGTTGGGCGTGCGTGACGTTCTGCACCAGCCGGCTAAGTGCGGACCCCTCCTCGTTGAGCGAAAACTCCTTGACCACCGCATCGATCTTGACTTGCAAGTCCTTGCTGAGATCGCCGTGCTTAGCCGCCAGCTCTTTCACCAGGCGGCAAAGAGCGCCCTCTTTGTGATCGAGCGAAAACTCTTTGAGCACTTGGTCGCGGTGCTGCGCCAATTGAGCTTCCATCGAGTCGCGCAATAGCGCCAGCAGGCCCTCCGATTGTTGAGGATCGAGATGCTTCATCAGTGGAGCGATTTGGCCGAACATTGTGCGGGCAAGCTGCGAATTCTCACCGTCGATGAAGCCCTTGATCACCTGTGAAAGTTCGCCATCCTGGCCGACCAGCCGTTTTACACGATCGTTGAATCGCCCGCTCTCCGGATCAAAATATTCCTTCAGGGCGTCGCCAAGTCGGCCTTGGATCAATTGCATGTGTTGATCCAGCGTTTGCTGCATATCTTTGACCAGACGGGCGCTTTCGCGCTGAATGAGGTCGGCGCTCATTTGACCGCCGACATGCCGCAATGCGAGGACACCGATTTTCAAAGCTTCGAGCGCATACTGATTGCGCTCGAATCCTTCCGCGTATTCACAAAGCGCCCGGATGACGTCACGGTCGTAGGTCACCAGCTCAAGAGTGAGGGAATAGGGCAAATCGGCATCCTGAACCGCGGCGTCGCCATACTCAGCGAATAGTCCGGACATCCAAGGTCTCCGTTCCAATGCACAATTGTGAGCGTTTCCGTCACGACAGCTGCTTTATATGTACAGATGTGAATATGGCAGCCGAATGAAGATTCGGCAAGAGTTCGACTTGTGAGGCGGTCGGCCCAGCTCACGGGCCGCTCGAGCTTTACGCCGTGTCTTCCGCGATTTGCTGCTGCCACTGTTGCCAGGTTAGCCGGACCTGCTCGATTTGACGGGGGCTGTCCTCGGCTGTTTGCTTGTGCCTCCGCCGGCAGCGGATGGCGGACACCTCGTCTTCCAGGGCAGCCAGCCAGTCGGGCAAATCGAGGCCGGCCCCGGCCGGTTCTTGCGCCAAACTGGCGATTTCGCGCTGCAGCGCCGCCATCGGCTCGGCGTTGTTCGTTCCGGCGGCGGCTACGGCTGGGCCCACTAATGCCCGAACCCGGTCGATGGCCAACGGGCGTGTGAATCGTTCGCTGAGCCGCTCGGCAATGCTGGGAAGGCGCAGGCCATACTCTTCACACAACTCGTCGAATCGCGACAGGTTGGCGTCGGCGGTCTCGGCGGTACGGTCGGTGAGCGCTCGCTGCCAAAGCTCGGCTGCCACAGGGCGATCGTGCCGAACCAGGATTTCGTGCGCCATGACCACCGGCTTAAGGTTCCAAGCCACGCGATCGTATCCGGCCCGGAGCCGAATGAAGTCGACCAGCGTGTACAGCAACTCGCCGTGATCGGACTGCGTCGTCGTGGTATTGTAATCGCGATATTCGCGATAATTCTCGACGATCGTTTCAATGACGATGGCGAGCCACCTAGCCGCGTCCTCGCGGGAAACCTCTTGGCCAAGTTCGTTCACCAGACGCAGCTCCTGCGAATCTGGATCTTCCTCCAAGTTGGACAGCCAGACGCTCGTGCGCTGATGCAATATGGCGCGCAAGTTTCCGAGGTTGAGGAATTTTTGCGTGAACAAGTCCGCGCCATAGCGCTGGACAAAGGCGACGAATGCCTGCCAGTCGTCGTCGGAGCCCAACCGTTCGACAACACTCAGCCTCAGCGTGCGGCTGTGGCTTAACCACCGGTTGAGCTGCGACTCAGTGAGGTCTTGCAGCGCTTCGACAAGCATCGTATCGGAAGGCCAAACAAGTCGGTCCGACACCTCTGCGCCCGCGCGCTCCGCATCCCAATCTTCCGCCGAGATGGCCAGGGCCCGCACGACTGCCTGGTACCCGCGTCCGAAAAGGCGATCGTACTCCGTAACCGCACCAGAGCCGACGGGATGATCGACTTCCATTGCTTGTGCGACGTCGAGGAGCTGAAACGTTTCCCGGATTAACCCGAGCCGCGGCAGCCATCCCAATAAGTCGTGGAGTAATTGGCCGAGATGGCGGGCTCGTACGATTCGTCGTGGCCGGCCGCCTTTAGAGACGGGAACATAAAGCAACTCCTGTGCAGCGAGCCATTCCGTAAGCGACGGCCAGTAGCGCGCGACGGCATCCGCATCGCCGGCAAGCACGCCTCGCAAGACTTCGACTGTGGTGCTCTCAGCCAGGCCGCAAGCTCCTTTATCGGAGGCATTCGCCGGTCGGCTCGAAGCAGCCAGGATCAAGCGTCCGGCGTCCGCGGTTTCCACGCAGGTGGTGATGATCTGCTCCAACAGGGATTCCTTGATCATCCGCAGGCGGTCGAATTCCACCATGGAATCGTGGGAGCCCGTAGGTTGAGGAATTGGATAGCGATGCACGGACTCAATCAGTTCGAGTAATTTGTCGTACCGAGAAGCGGCCGCGTCACACCAACCGTCCAGAAGCGCTCGCCGCTCTGGCTGGTCGTCGGCAACGGCGTTCCAGGCTATCGCCGCGTGCCGCCACAGACGCGCGACCGTACTTAAGAATTC
>DATFGJ010000218.1:0-2929 GCA_035249585.1 Lacipirellulaceae bacterium | reverse complement strand
TGGTATCGACAAACAGTTCAAGGAGGCTGCCGGTGAGTCCCAGCGGCATCTCCGAGTCGGTCGTCGCGACACCGCCGCTCATGGATGACATGCCGCCACCGGATGAGGCGCCGGCGCCCGAGCCCATCGACGACCCGCCGCCAGTGCCAGATCCACCGCCCATACCGCTCGACGGTGCGCCGCTAGACGAAGATCCGCCGCCACCGCCCGACCCACCACCGCCGCCACCCCCTCCGCCGCCGCGCCGTTCGTCATCAATTGAATCCACGTCGAACTCGGCGCTGGCAGCCTGCAGTTGCTGGATCGCCGATACATCTTGAGGCTTGTAAATAGCGGTGGCCCGTATGTCATCGGCGATCATCGCCAATATGCTGCGGGCCAATTGGGCTTCTTCCACTTCGGTTCGGCTGGCGTCGACCTGCGTTAGATACAAGTTGATTGCTGTGCCAATCAGGGCCACGAGCGTGACCGACAGAGCGATCGCGAGGATCAATTCAAAAAGCGTGAATGCGCTCCGGCGCGCGACGATCCGCCGGTGCCCGAGACCGCTAGAGGCCAAACAAATCATCGCTGGCCTCCAGCACCGGTTTGGCCGCCACTTGCGCTGCTGGATGCGCCGCCCGCAGCGCCGGTCGTGGACTGCGATGAGCCAGTCGATGATTGGCTGCCCGTGCTCGGCGGAACGTAATCGGGATTTGGCAACCAACGCACCAGCTCGAATCGCGCCGGCTGCAGGCGCGCATCGGCCTGTTGCTCGACTAGGACACGGACGGCAATCAATTCGGCGTAGCCGGTTTGCTCCAACGCGATCGAAAACACCCACGGCGGGTCACTTTCGACGGCCACAGGCGACTGGTTCACTGCCGTAAGCGGCAAAACGCCGGCAATCAGCTCATCCAGCACCGATGACGCAATGATTTGCGCCTGGGTTTCGTCCCGCGTGGCGGCCGCATTCTGATCGGCCAGCCGCATCACTTCGCCCAATGCTGCCAGCGACCCGGCAAGAATCGCCAGCGCCAGAATGATTTCCAGGAGCGTGAATCCTCGCAGGGGTCGGGAGTCTTCAACTCGCGCCCGGCGACGCGGAGAACTGCTTGGGCTGAAACGTTTTCCATCGCAGTGAAAGCAACGGCTCCTGACCCCTCTTCGCACAAAGCTCGCTCGTCTCATGGCCCAATCGCCTCTCTTCCGACCGCGCTTGCGTTGGCAATTCCAGTAAGACCGCGCAACGTAATTCGGACGGTGTTTTGCTCCGCGTTTGCCAGCACAATGGAAGCATCGGACGTCGTGCCATCGGGATGAAACAGGATCGGGGCCGACCACGCGCTCTGCGTCGCGGTGCCGAGCGTGGCCAGCACCTGACTGGAATCGGATATATCACCGGCGGCAAACACGACACCGTCTGGCAAGCGGCTCTGCGGCAGGCGCAGCATGTCGGCCACCGCGTGCTCCGCGTTCGGGTCCTCCGGCGTGATCATTTCGCTGTCCGGCATGCCGAGCTGGTCGAGCGTGATGATCTGGAAGCGGCTGGCGCGTGGCTCGAATCGGAAAACGTGTGTCTGGCCGGAGTCCATCGCCGCCAGTCGGGCCCGCGCCCACGCCCCACGCACGAGCTCAGCGCCGCTCTCGAGTCCTGCGCGAGAGAAAGTGCCTTCCATAAGTGGAAACGCGACCGCACTAATGATCACAAGAAGCGCCAACACGAGGCACACTTCAACGAGCGTGAGGCCACTCCGCATGTCAGGTCGTGAACGTCCGACGCCCATTTACCGGCCGTGCCTAGGTGTCTTCCCAGTTTCCGATATCGTCGGCGCTACCGTCCTGGCCGTCGGGGCCGGCCGACCAAATGTCGAATGTTTCGGGATTGTGCTTGCCCGGTGCCGCAAATTGATACTCGTTGTCCCACGGGTCGCGCGCTACCCGATCCATGTAGGGGCCGGCCCAACGTTCGGCCAGCTTGGCGTCGCTCGGCCGCGTGACGAGCGCGTTAAGATCGTCCGGATACTGCCTGGTATGGAATCGGTACATTTCGACGCCACGCTTCAAGAGGCCCACTTGAGCCTTCGCCGCGTCCTTGTCGGCCTGCGCTTGCGTGCCCGTGAACATATTCACCGCCATCGCGGCCAAAACCACGAGGATCACGAGCACGAGCAGCACTTCCATCAGCGTGAAGCCGCCGCGCGGGCGATGCGGTTTCCCGCGACGAATTTGAACATTCTTCGTAGCAAACATGGTTCTATGCTCCTTAAGTTTTAGGTGTCAGGTGTCGGGTGCCAGGTGTTAGGTTTCGGGTGTTAGTCGATCTTCTGACACCTGAAACCTGACATCTACTCACATTGCCGTACTCATCTTCAAAACCGGCACTAGCAGCGCGACGACCACCACCAGCACCACACCGGCCAGGATCAACAGCATCAGCGGCTCCAACAGGCGCACGAACAAGTCAAGCCGCCGCCAGGTGTCGCGTTCCAGCGTGTCGGCGATGTGCGGCAGCACGGTTTCGAGGTTGTTCGATTGCTCGGCCACCGCGATCATCTCCACGACGTCAACAGGGAATTGGCCACTCGCCTGAAGCGGCGTGGCCAGCGATTCGCCGGCGGAAATGTTTTCAGCCGCCTCGCGCACGGCCGTCGACAGCACGCGGTTGCCGGTCGAGTCGGCGCTGATTTCCAGCGAGCGGACAATCGGCACGCCGCCCGTCAAGAGCGTGCCCAGTACGCGGCAAAATCGCGACACGGCCAAACTCAAGTAAATCGAGCTGGCCACTGGCACCTTGAGCCGCAAGCGGTCGAGCCACATGCGGCCTTCATCGGTTTGCAAACGGTTTCGCAAATAGAACCCCGCGGCTACGAGCCCGGCCACCAGAAAGATGCCGTAGCTCTGCAGCGTGTAACTGAGCCACAATAGCCAGTCGGTAACGGCCGGCAGC
>DATFGJ010000217.1:0-7888 GCA_035249585.1 Lacipirellulaceae bacterium | reverse complement strand
GGGCAATTCAATCGCCGCGACGCGGCCGAAACCCAACAATGGCGACTGCTCGACGGCAATTGAGGCGGCCGCCTCTCGATCGTCGATGGCTTGTGCGCCAGCAGTCACCAGCCACAGCCGCGGCGTTTTCACCATCGAAGTTCGCGACAGAGTCCGCAACAGCTGCAGAGAACTTCCGCATCCCAGACTCTGCGCCGAATCACCCCTGCCTTCTAGGGAGGGGTTAGGGGAGGGTTCGGAACCTATATCCAGCGACCATAAATGCACAACCCCCAAACAAGTGTGCCCACCCGATCCAAAAACATGTTCCAACAATTCGCGGTAATGACCTTCATCGAGCGGATCAAGCGCAGCGCTCGTTGGGCTTGCCGGCTTACCGTTTCCCGACTCGGCCGACGCGATTTGGAATGCCGCCCCCGGGTGCACCAGGACGCTTGGCTCGCCGCGCTCCGCAAGCCGCTGGGCCAACTGCAGTCCAACGCCGCGTGCATCCGCGAAAATCAGCCAGGCGCCGCCGCGGTCGGATGCCGCTTTCGAGCTGCTTGTCGCAACAGGCACGCCGCCGGCCGCAATCGCGAGCGGCATTTCGCGCCACTCGGTTCGATAGAGCCAGCGACTTGTGTCAACCGCCTTGTTCGCACGCGACTCCGCTCCCCGGCCGACGCGCTGCAGCTGCACCCCTTCGAACTCAATCAGCACGTTGCCGGCTTCGTCAATCAGCTGAACATTGCCTTCAACTCGTTCCGGGCTCGGATTCGCCTCATCGGATGTGCGCTGCGCGAAGGTAAATAGCGGACGAGAAAAATCTTTGATCGCCGACAGGACAGCAATACGCCGAATGCCGACCGGCATGTAAGTAAATGGGCTGAATGAACTATCCTTTTCCAGCGGCACGGCGCCGGCCATCGATTGCAACATCGCGTCGCCCAGCGCGGGATGCAGCTGATAGCGCCCCGCGTCTCGCAGCACGGATTCAGGTAGCCGCACCGTCGCGGTGGCCTCGTCCGCACCACGGCACATGTCGTGAAGCACTTGGAAGGCGGGGCCATAGCTCAATCCGCGCTCCGCCATCAGCCGGTAGAATTCTTCGTGAGACGTGTGAAACGTCGCCCGCCGCCGAACCGCGTCCAAATCAATTACATGCGAGATCAGGTCCGGCGAGCCCGCTTCAACGGGCCGGGACTTTGCGGATATTTTCGACTCATGCATTAACGTGCCCGTAGCATGCATCGTCCACGATGAACCGCCAGTTTGAGCGTCCACCGGCCGGCTATGTGTTTCAAATGTCGCCTCGCCACTCGACTCGGGCGATACGGAAACTTGCACGCGCCGCCGGGCGCCTTCGGCCAGGAACATCGCCTGCTGAATCACGAAGTTTGTCAGCCCGTGGCGTCCGGGACCAAAAAGTTCGTGCGAGGCCGCCAGGCCTTGCTCGATGTAGGCGGCTGCGGGAATTACCACCGAACCTTGCACTTCATGATCGGCCAGGTAGTGGGGCGATTTCGTGCCGAGCTGTGCTTCGAAAAGAGTATTTGTCCAGACGGTTGAAAGGCGCGCACCCAGCAGTGGTTGATTGGTACCGTGCGCAGTAATGCCGGCCGCTGAAGCGACCTCGCCGTCGCCGTCTTGAGCAAATAACCGTCGCCGTGCGGGGTCCAGGTTGTACCAATGGCGGGAGCGCTGAAAAGGGTACGTTGGCAACATCAGTCGCCGCCGCGGCCACGGCTCGTCCCAGCCGCGCCAATCGATTTGCCCGCCGCGAACGTAATACTCGGCGACGCTGGAGGCGAGCATCTGCCAATCGTCCTGGCCTCCTCGCAGGGAAGGAAGCCACGCGGAATCCAGCGCCGGAACGCACCGCTTACCCATGCCCAAAAGGCTTGCGGTCGGTCCAATTTCTATGATCATGGCCGGCCCGGCTTCGGCCACTCGCGCCATTCCCTCGGCGAATTGCACGGTGTTTCGCAGATGGTCGCGCCAATAGCGAGCCGCCGGCCGATCCGTCATTAATTGACCGGTGAGGTTCGCCGCAAGCGGAACGCGCGGCGCGTGAAACTCGAGGCCGCTTGCGAATCGCTCGAAGTCGTCCAGCATCTCGTCCATCAGAGGCGAATGAAACGCGTGCGACACGTTGAGCGGCTTCACCTGCACGCCCCGGGCCACGAATTTCGCGGCCAGCCGATCGACTGCCGTCGCGTCGCCGGAAACTACTGTGTTGTCCGGGCCATTGATGACGGCAATCACTACACTGCCGCCCAAGCCGGCCAGTTCCTCCGACACGCGATCATGGCCGGCAAACACCACGGCCATCTTGCCCGGCCGCTCGACATTTTGCATGAGCCGCGCTCGTTCGGCGATCAGCGACAAACCATCCTCAAGGCTCATGACGCCTGCAGCGCAGGCTGCTGCGTACTCGCCAACGCTATGACCAAGCACGATATCGGGCGCGACGCCCCAGGATCGCCATAATTGGGCCAAGGCATATTCCAACGCGAAAAGCGCTGGCTGCGTGTACTGGGTTTGATGGATCAGTGCATCGGGCGCGTCGGCGGCTGGGCCGTAAAGCACGTCGACAAGTGACGTTCCGGCCCAATGATTGCGCAGGATGCGATCGCAGGCTTTGATATGTTCGCGAAATAATCGCTGGGTTTCGAAGAGGCGTCGTCCCATGCCAACGTACTGGGCACCTTGCCCGGTGAAGAGGAAGGCAACTTTGGGGCGAGCTAATTTTCGCACCACGCCGCGTTTCGCCACCGCCGTTGTAGTGGTCTCGCCGGACGCAACCGATTGAAGCTGCTCTTGGAGTTGCAGCGGATCGCTGGCAACCAGTGCGGCACGATGGTTGAAGTCAGCGCGACCCGTGTTCCACGACCAGCACACGTCCGCGACGTTTGCGTCGGGATGTTCTGCCAAATAATTCGCAAGTTGATCTGCCTGCTGCTTTAACGCGGCTTCACTCTTCGCTGAAAGCTTCAATACATTCAGCGGGCGATCGGAACGCGCCGTATCTGCTCGAATAGGGCGCGGATCGAAAGATTCCACAATCAAGTGCGTGTTTGTGCCGCCGAACCCGAACGAGCTGACGCCAGCAAGTCGCGGCCGATTTTGGCGCGGCCAGGCTGTCGCCTCGGTCGGTATGGCAAGTCGTGTTTGGCTCAAGTCGATGTGCGGGTTGAGCTTTTCAAAATGCGCCTGCGGCATGATTTGCTCATGCTGCATCATGAGCACGACTTTAATCAGCCCGGCTACGCCGGATGCCGTCTCCATGTGCCCGACGTTGGCCTTCACGCTCGAGACGCAGCAGCGCGTCGCCGCATCACCGGCGGAGCGAAATACCTCGCCAAGCGCCTGGATCTCAATGGGGTCGCCTAGCGGCGTGCCCGTGCCGTGCGCTTCGACGTAGTCGATGTCGCCCGGCGACAGCCCGGCTTGCTTTAAAGCGGTCCGAATGCAGGCGACTTGCGATTTGCTGTTGGGCGCACTGATTCCCGAAGTGCGGCCGTCCTGATTCACGCTCGTAGCGCGGAGCACCGCCAGAATGTTGTCGCCGTCGCGCTCGGCGTCGGCCAGCCGCTTGAGAAGCACCAGCCCGCAGCCTTCGCCGCGAACATAACCGTCCGCGCCTGCGTCGAACGGGCGGCAAATGCCTTTCGGCGAAAGCATGCGCGCCTTGGAAAAGGCGATCGTCGTTTCCGGCGTGAGAATCATATTCACGCCACCGGCCAATGCCGCGTCCGATTCGCCTCGCCGCAAGCTTTCCACGGCGAAATGAATTGCCAGCGACGAACTGCTGCACGCCGTGTCGATGGCCGCGCTGGGCCCGCGGAAATCGAAAATGTACGAAACGCGGTTGGCCGCGATCGATAGCGCGTTGCCGGTGCCCATGTGGGCATCGATCTGCTGATAGTAGTCGTCGTAGGGGACAAGGACTTTTGAGTAATCGGTAGCGCCGATGCCGACGAACACGCCGGTGCGCGTGCCGGCGAGCTGGTCGGCCGGACGGCCCGCGTTTTCCATCGCTTCCCATGCGACCTCCAACAACAGCCGCTGCTGCGGGTCCATCCGGGCCGCCTCGCGCGGCGTGATTCCGAAGAATTGCGGATCGAACTCCGCCGCCCCATCAATCAATGCGGCCCAGCGGACCGCCATCTTGCCGGCCGTCTCGCCCGTTGGATCGTAGAACTCGTCGGCGCTCCAACGATCGCCGGGCACTTCGCGAGCCGCGTTGCGGCCTTCGGCAATCAGCTGCCAATAAGCCTCCAGCGTCGGCGCGCCGGGAAAGCGGCACGCCATGCCGACGATGGCAATCGGCTCAGCGGTCGGCTTATTGGATTTTTCCAGTCGCCGCTCGAGCAGCTGCCGCTGCGCAGGCGACAAATTGGCCAGCCGTTGTGCGAGGTCGCTCATGAAGGGGTCAGTCTCGGGGCCTGAAATCCGCCGCTGCCAAAGGCAATCGAGGCAAAATACGGAATCTTTTAGGTTATTTCGGTCCCCTACGCCGTGCAAGTCCTCTAGCAGCGCGCATCGGGCCAAGAGGAGTGGCAGCCTCCGCTGAATCTTGCACCAAATGACGGCGCGCAAAGGCCTAGATCGGCATGAGCATGGTTGGACACATTACGCGCTGAGGCGAGGACTGGCTGTCTTTGCGCGGTCCATGCTACGTGCGTAATGCGCGATGATATCGCGCGGCTCCAGGAGAAATCGATAGCCGTGGCCGGCCAGAAGCTCGAGGCATGCGTTGGCGTCGGACGCGCGCATGTGACGGTATTCAAAGCGCAGAATTGCCGGCCGAATGCGCGTGAAGTCGATCGAGCGGATGATCGGCCAATCGCTGCCCTCAGCGTCGATTTGAATCAAGTCGACGCTCTCGAATCCGGCGACGCGCAGCGCGCTTTCGATCGTGTGGCAAACGACCTCTTGCCGCACAATTTGATCATCCGGGATTCCATGGCGGCGAAGGTGGTCGCGGTCGAATGACGCAGCCATCGATGCCTCGCCGCGCCGGCAATACAGGTCGCACACGCAGTCGCGATCCGAAATCGCGGCCTGTAGCAGGGTGACTTGCGGCTGATCGCGATATGTTTTCTGCAACCGGGCAAATGCGGCCGGCTGCGGCTCGACGAGCACGCCTCGAAGCGCGTGCTTGACCACCAGGTCGCGAAGATCGTCGTCGGCCTCGCCGTCGAAAGCGCCGATTTGTAAGAACGTGATGTCCCGTTTGTTCAAAAGCTCGTGAGCAACGACGAAGGGCAGCCAGCTGCGCGCCAACAGCTGCGGCTTGGCCGTAATGATCGGCGGGGTGTAGCAGCGCTCGATTCCCAATCGCCGGAAGACGCGGTTTCGCCACTGCCGGCGCGCATCGGTGCGCAGCCAGTGCGGCGTCAAACGGCGGCGAATCTCGCGCAAACGCATACGATTATTGTCCCTTAGGCCGCCGAGCGGTCGGAAACCGCGCTCTCGCCTGCTGTGAGCTCATCATCCAACTCTTGCGGCGGCCGCGCGTTCTGCAGTTGCCACAAGTACGCATGCTTCAAGTACGACAAGTAGGCAATGAGAAAGCACACTTGCAGTCCGGCGAGGCCATCCAAAAAACCAAGACGCAGGACGTAGCCTTGAAGGAACCGCAGCGGGAACCGCCACAGCAGCTGACCAATGCCGGTGCGGCGACCCTGTTCGTGCCAGATTCGTGCCTGCACTTCCGCGTAGCGCGCGAGCTTGGGCAGGTACTGGGCATACGAGGTGCAGGTGTGGTGCAGCATGCGCTCGCGCAAGCGGCCAACGCTGCCGCGGCTCAATTCCACCTCGGCATGATCCGTC
This sequence comes from Lacipirellulaceae bacterium, assembly GCA_035249585.1. GTDB lineage: Bacteria > Planctomycetota > Planctomycetia > Pirellulales > Lacipirellulaceae > JABDGM01. Next base: position 2,071 of record DATFGJ010000217.1, on the reverse strand, counting down.
GGCCCCACGTAACGCCCCAGCTCGCGGCGAAACAGCCGCAGACAGCGATCATTTTTCCACGGCCCGAAGCGGATCGCGCGGCCCAAAAAATGATTGCGCCGGTAAATCCAATAGCCATCCTGCCTCGGCGCGGCCAGCTCGCGGCGAATCTCGGCGGCCAGCTTTGCCGTGATGCGCTCGTCGCTGTCGAGAATCAAAACCCATTCGTGGCCGGCTTGCGGAATTGCCCAATTCTTGAAATCGCCCGAGGTGCCGTACTCGCGCTCGATGATGCGGCACCCCAGCTGCCGCGCAATCTCCAGCGTGCCATCGGTCGAGCCCGAATCGGCCACGAGCACTTCATCCGCTACGCGCTGCACCGACGTGATGCAAGCGCGAATATTCTCGCGCTCGTTCTTGCAGGGGATGATCACCGTGAGCCGGTTTGCCGAACCGGTTTTCGGCTCAGTGTGCCACTGGCTTTGCCAGTGCTTTTCGACATGCTCATGAACAGTATCGTCGGAGGCAGCGGCCTCCAAAGCTTGCGCTTTAACCGCGATTCCAATCATCGTCCGCCCAAACAGCGCGGCAAGCGAATTATTCAATCGCGCCCCGGCCGCGCGGCGATGCCGCAGCCGCGACCGCAGTTTGATCCACAGCGCCAGCCAGCCGAATGCCAGCGACGTGCGCGAAAGCTTGTCGCAGGTGATCTCGCGCAGCTCCAATCCGGCCAACCCCAGCACGAACCGGTAGCGATTGCCGCTGTAGCCGGATATGTGCCACTGCTGCGGCGATTGCTGGCCGGTTTCCAGCGGATAGAAGCTGTGCGGAAAACCGGTCCACAAAAAACTCAGCCGCGACTTGATCGACATCACATTCGGTGTCGTAAACAGAAACACGCCGCCGGGCTTCAAGATGCGCTGCACTTCGCGAAACAGCCGCTCGTGACCGTCGATGTGCTCGAGCACTTCAAGACAGACCACGCCGTCGAACATGGCATCGTCGTAGGGAAGCTTCTCGGAAAAATTCGCTCGGCGACATTTGACGCCGGCAAATTGAAACAGGGCTGGCTCCAGGTCGCAAGCCTCGACGCGGTAACCGGCCGCATCGAGCAACTGGCTCATGCTGCCGCTTCCGGCGCCCAAATCAAGAACTCGCGCACCATCAGGCGACAGATGACGCGCAAGGTGCGGCAGCGTCAAACGGTGCAGATCGCCATGCGCCATCGGCGCAATCGGCGACGCGGGTGCTTGATGGGGCATGACACGAGCCTTCCTTGGCGGTTCGCGGGCGCAGATGCAATGCTGGCACGAAGTGTAGCTCTGCGCCGCATGGCAGGTCCAGATCAATCGACTTGCCGCAAAAAGCGAGCGGAATCAATGTCGACAGTTTTGCGCTCCGCTTTGCCGTTCCGGTATAGCAAACGGCCGATCGTCCCGCCGATCAATCCGAACAGCATGGTGAAGAACGAATCCCCGATGATGTGCGTATGCCCACTCCAGCCGCGCGACAGCAAAATCGTTTGCAGCGTGACGTACATACGTCCCGGGTTGATGCTCGACACACGTTCCGGCTGGCGCTGGCGCGCCCAATTATCGGCCCACAGCAAAAACTGACTCGTGAGTAGCCGCGGCTCTTCCCAGGCGATTATCTGCCCGTCGCGATTCAGGATGGGTCGCACATCGCCATAAATCGAAATCAGAAAATACGGAGCGCCGAATACGGTAAAGCCAAACCAATACGCGCGCGCCGCGTTCTTGCGCACGAGCGCCGCGACCAAAGCAAGCAGCAATACGAAAAGCGCAGCCGTAAAGAACCAGGCCGCCATGACCCGGCTTGCATAGAAGACGCCGACGCAGCCGATCGCGACGAGTGAAAATGCGGCCAGCAGCGTCTTCAGCGAGAACCGCATTGGACGGCCTCAGTATTCCACGTCCACCCACTTGCGTTCGCGCGAGCTGCGCAGCGCCGCGTCGCAGATGGCGATTTCGGCGTGGCCATCGGCGAACGTGGAAAAATCGCCGCCCTTGCGCGTGCCGGCGATGAAGCCGTAAATATTGCGGAAGAGGTTCTTCGCGCCGCTGGCCCATCC
>DATFGJ010000216.1:0-19292 GCA_035249585.1 Lacipirellulaceae bacterium | reverse complement strand
CTGTATGTCGATACCACGCGGCTACCGCGCCGAGATGAGCTGTTTGCCACGGTGACCGGTTACACCAACGCGCCTACCGGCGTGCCGACCAGCGGCATGGCCGCCAGCTCAACCGCCGCCGCTGCCTCCAGCACGGCCCCGCGCCCCAGCGATCTGAAGAGTGTCCGCTACTTTATCCGGCCAGGCGAACCGATCGAGCAAGGTAGCGCCGCGGCGACGTCGCTGGTGGGCGACCAGCAGCTTCGCGCTGGCGGGCTGGTTCGGCAAGAAATACCGCGGTCGATGCGCGTGTGGGCCGAGCAGTCTGGCAATTCGGCGATTCTCGATTCAGGCCAGAAGCTCATCGCGCCGGAAGTCGTGCGCATCGAGTTTCGCTACTTCGATGGCGCGCAGATCGCTGACGTCTGGGAAATGGTGGAGCGAAATTCGCTTCCAGTGGCGATCGAAGTTCGGCTCTGGATTGCGCCGGCTTCCGAAGCCGCGAGTATCAATATGGCCGGCTCGTACAATGTAGTTAACCTGGCAACTACGGCGCGCGAATATCGGCAGACCGTGTACCTGCCGATGGCGCAGTTGGCCAGTTCGGCAATGGGCGGAATGGGTGGAGCGTCCGGAATGGGCGGTTCATCGTCCGGCGGTGCGACGTCCGGCGGTTCGTCCTCGGGTGGATCATCGACGAACTCTTCGTCTGGTGGTTCGGGTTCGCAGTTTGGGTCGAGTTTTGGGCAACAATAGCGGGGTGTGTGGGAGGCGTCTCCGACGCCGATCATTAATGAAGCCGTTCGTATTTCAATTTGCAGCGCGGAATCGGCGACGGAGTCGCCTCCCACAGCGCGGCAGCATGTTGTTGCTGACGCTAATTGTGATCGCGCTGTTGACGCTCGGCGCGATGGCGTTCTTCGAGCGGATGTTTTCGGAAAACCGAGCTTCGCGCGCGCACGGCCGGCAGCTTCAGTCGCGGCACCTCGCAGAATCAGGCGTCGAATACGTCAAAGCCCTACTTATGCAGGATCCAAAAATCCTCGTCGAATCGGGCGGCTTTTACGCCAATCCGAGCTTGTTTCAGGGCATCCTGGTCACCGATGACCCGCTCGCTGCGTTTCGCGGCCGCTTCAGCGTGCTTGCTCCCGACCTCACGACCGACGGCTACTACGGCGGAGTGCGCTACGGCCTCGAGAACGAATCGGCGAAACTCAACCTCAACACGGTGCTGTTTGCCGACGAGTCGAGCGAGGACGGCGCCCGCAAGTTGCTCATGCGACTGCCCGGCATGACCGAATCCATCGCCGACGCGGTCCTCGATTGGCTCGACGAGGACCACGAGACGCGGCTCTTAGGTGCGGAGCGCGATTATTATTCGTCGCTCAATCCGCCCTACGCGCCGCGGAACGGGCAGGTTGCATCGATAGAGGAGTTGCTCCTGGTGCGCGATGTGACACCGGCCCTGCTATTCGGCGCCGACCTGAATCGCAACTCCGGAATTGAGGCGAGCGAGCAGCCGCTCACCGTCATCGAGAACGTTGACAATTCGACCGGTACGCTCAACCGTGGTTGGGCCGCGTATCTTACGCTTGACAGCGCCGAGACGAATTTACGTCCCGACGGCACGCCGAAGATCGACGTCAACATGGACAATCTCGAAGAGCTTCACAAGCAACTGGTCCAGGTGCTGGATCGCGACATGGCGAATTTCATCGTCGCGTTTCGCCAGGGCGGAGCGTACGATGGCGACGAACCGGGGCAGCAGGCCTCCAGCATTACGATTGACTTCTCTCAGCCGGGGCGACAGCGGCTCAATACGATCCTGGATTTGATCGGCGTCAGCACGCAAATCGCCAAGCCCGGCGTGGGCGGCGGTGGAGGCAGCGGAGGGGGTGAAGGAGAGGGTGGCGGTGGCGGCGGCGGGGGAGGCAGAGGCGGCGGAGGCCGCGATGGTGGAGGTTCGGGCGAGGGTCGTGGCGGCGGCGGAGGCCAGAATCAGAACAGCCGAACTGTTGTCGCTGCGGCGTTTGCCGATCAGCCGGCGGCAATGCAGCGCTATCTTCCCAAGCTGATGGACAATCTGGCGGTGAATGCCGCGCCGAGCATTCCCGGAAGGCTGAATATCAACCAAGCTCCACGGCAATTGCTGGCTGGTATCCCGGGACTTACTGGCACCGCTGTCGATCAGATCATCTCCAATCGAGACGTCACGCTCGGCCAGCAGCGCCCCGAGCAGGTGCATGAAACATGGCTTTTGAGCGACGGCATCGTCGAGCTGGAGCAGATGAAAAAGCTCATGGCGCTCGTGACAACGAAAGGCAGCGTTTACCGGGCCCAGGTCGTTGGCTTTTTCGACGCCGAAGGACCGGGCGATCGCATCGAGGTAGTCATCGACGCGACACAAAAACCGCCCGTAGTTCGCCGCCGCTGGGAATTGAGGGAGCTTGGGCCCGGCTATTCGCGTGAAGTCCTCGGCGTGCCGGCGGCAGACATGCCTTAGTGGGCGTGTGTACAATGGAAGCGGGTGCCGGCGTACGATAAACGATCGATGGGGTGGCTGGGGCGACGCCCCAGTTTCCCTGAACTGCTGGGGCGATGCCCCGTCACCCACCGCTGAGTATTCACAGAACTAAATTCGGCCTGGCGGCCGACGCCAAACACCCCGCCTTCCACGCCTTCTTTTTCTTCCATGCCGCGCATCTTTGCTATTGATTGGGACCGCTTTGAAGTACGCGCAGTGCTCGTGGCGAGCGGGCCGACGGGCACGTCCGTGGCCGGCGCGTGGGCCGCGCCCTTGAGCACGCAGGACCCGTCCGGCCTCAATGCGAAGCAAATCGGCGGCCGCCTGGCCGCGGCGATGAGCGAGCCGCTCACCGGCAAGGTGACGACGATCATCGGTGCCGGGCGCGACCAGGTGCAAATGAAGCTTTTGTCGCTGCCGCCGGCGCCAGCCGACGAGCTGCCCGACATGGTGCGGTTCCAGGCGGAGCGAGAATTCACCGCCCTCGGCGGCGAAGCGGCGCTCGACTTTATTCCGATTGCGGGCGACGCGCAGACGCCACACCAGGTGCTGGCCGTCGCCTTGAGTCCGGCCGGTATCACCGAGGTCCGCGAATTGTGCCAGGCCCTGGAGCTGGAGCCGGACCACATTGTACTGCGGGCCTGCGCTGCGGGTGCAGCCGCGAACCGGGCGGGAGCTATCAGCGCCGACAAGATTGCGCTCGTGGTCAATCCGCTCACCGACGAGGCCGATCTCACGGTGCAGTCCGGCGAGCAGGTCCACCTGATGCGCACCGTGCGTCTGCCCGATCCGTCACAATCGGAGCCGCGGCGCCGGGCTCTGCTTGGCGAGATTCGCCGCACGGTGGCCGCGGCGCGTCAGCAGCTCACCGACCGGCCTGTCGAGCTGGTCGTGCTTTGCGGCAACGCATCGGCACCGGACCGGGCAAGTGCTATGGCCGAGGAGTTGGAAATCCCGGTCGTCGCGTTCGACGCAACGGAGAGCGCGCCGGCCGGCATGACAATTCACGGCGTATCGAGCGAGAGCCTGGCGCGATTTGCCGCCGTGCTGGGTATGGCTCTTACGGAAGCCGATCGCCGTGCGCCGATCGTCGACTTTGTAAATGTCCGCCGCCGGGCCGAGCCGCAGCGATTCACCCGCACCCATGCACTTGCGGCAGCGGCAGCAGCCGTCGTCTTGCTGGCGTTTTTGGCCCACTGGTGGATCAATTCGGCGCGGATCTCCCGCGAGCTGGCCAAGGTGCAAAGCGAAATTCAAACTCTTGAGCCGGGCACGAAGGACTACGAAACGCTCACGGCCAATGCAGCGGCGATCGAGGATTGGCTCACGACGGATGTGAACTGGCTTGACGAAATGGAGCAGTTCGGGCGCAAACTGCGCCCGCAGCCATTCTCGGCAAAAGAGTACCCGGTGAACGACGACGTCGTGGTGACCCAGCTCAGCATGCTGGTCCCACCGGGGAACGATGCCGTGGGCGGGCGAATGGATCTTAGCGCGGTGGCGAAAAGTCCCGCCGCGATCAAGGCGCTTGAGGACCGGCTTCGCGACGATCGCCATGTGGTTCGACCCGAAAACGCCGGGTCGGACAACACCGTGAGCGGCTATCCCTGGGCGTTCGGCCTGGAGGTGGATGTAGCGCCGGACGAGGGGGCTTCGCCATGAGCAAGCGCGAAAAAATCCTCGCCGCAATTGTGCTTGGCATCGGCGCGATCCTCGCCATGCAATTCCTATGGGGTCGATACCAGAAGTCGCTCCGCGCACGTGAGTCGGAGCTCGCCACGGCCAAGGAGAATCTGGCCGACATCAATCTGGCGATAGAAAAAGGCCAGCATTCACTCCGCAAGCTGGAGGCGTGGCAGAAACGCTCGTTGCCGGCCAATCGCGAAAAAGCGCTCTCACTTTACAAGGCCTGGCTATTGGCCAAGGCCAAAGACGCGGGCCTCAAGGTGGAGGGCATCACGCCGGCCTCTCGCCAATCGACCAACGCCGCCTATAAGTCGGTTGGTTATTCGATGACGGCCACTGGCTCGCTCTCGTCGGTGGCTACGCTGTTGCACGAGTTCTACCGGTCCCCGCAACTGCAGAAAGTCACGCTGCTGCGGCTGATGCGTCCTGTCGGGGCGAGTCAAATCCAAGTCACCTTCGACGCCGAGGCGCTTATACTGCCCGGCGCGGAAGCCACGGACAGCTTGCCCGAGGGTGAATCCAAACGGCTAGCACTGGCCAGTCTGGCGGATTACCAGAAAAGCTTGGGCGACCGCGATCTGATGAGCGTTTACACGCCGCCGCGGCCGCCCGTGGTCAAAACGGATCCGCCGGCACCGCCGAAGTTTGATGACTCAGAGCACGCCCGATTCTCAGCCAGCATTGGCATCGGCGACAAGTTCCAAGCCTGGATTCACGTGCGCACAACCGGTGAGACGCTCCATCTTCGGCCGGGCGACACGTTCAAGGTCGGCCAGCTGGAAGGGCAAATCGTCAGCGTCGAGCCGCGTTCAATGGTCTACCAGGCCGGCGACAAAAAGTATCGCGTGACGCTCGATCAGCCGCTTCGCAAGGGCACGGAGCTTGGCCCGGATGGCAAACCGCTGGCCAGCGCACGTTCCGAGCGCCCGGAAAGCTGAAGTTCCGCAATTCCGCATACTTAGCCCGAAGCGCAAGCGAGGACAAAGCTTTTCGTCCCTCGCTCGCGCTTCGGGCTGGTATTTCCGAAATCGGCGTAACATCATACAGCCGCGCCGATGGCGCGCAGCTGCTTGACGCCCACGAACGACATGTTGGCCTTGAGGCACGTCTGTCGAAAGGTCTCGGGGCGCGGTACGCCGGAGATGCGGAATGTTTCCGTCTGGCCGAGCCGGAACACGAGATCGCCCGCCTTGAACCAGGCCTGGCCGGGCTCAACAACCGTTTGGATGGAATCGAATCGATCCAGCGCGACACTTTTCGATTCTCCGCCGAACGGGTTCTCGACCACGACGCGACGATTCGTGAGCCGGTAATGCCATCCCGGAATGCGCATCCGAAAATACCAGAGCAGCATGAACGGTATGGAGGCCAATGCGATCAGCCGGCCCAGCGTGACGGGAACGCCGAAGATCCGCGGCCCGTACTCCAAGGCGAAGAGTCGTCCCCAAAACCGGCCGAATCCGGTCGCCGCAACCGACGGCCAGACGGTCATGATCGTGACTTCTCGCACGTTGGACGGCACTTCGCCGGGAAATGGTTGATTCATGTAAGGTCGAGGGACGAGGGCGGAAAGTCGAGAGCCAGAAAAATGAGATTCAAACATTTACGCGATGCTAGGCATCGCCGTTTGCAAAAATTAACAAACAAAGGGCGATTTGGCTAGGGCCGCATGGCGCGCTATGCTTGTGGCAGGGAGCCGGCGATCACGACCACGCGCTCGACGTGGTGCCCGTCGCGGCTATCCGTTACACGTCGCCGCGACGTGCATTCCAGCACTTAACTCTCGACCTTCAACTTTCAACCTTCATGCATATCTGTTTCCTCGATATTGACGGGACGCTCATCCTCACAGGCGGAGCAGGGCAGACCGCCTTTGCGCGCACCTTGGCCGAGGATTTCGGCATCGAGGAAATCGATCGCACGGTGGCGTTTGCGGGCCGCAGCGACCGGGCAATCGCGATGGATTTGTTCCGCAGCCATGGAGTTGAGCCGACGGCGGAGAATTGGCTGCGTTTTTGCGCCGGCTACCTGCCGCGGCTGGAACAGACGCTGGCAACGCATCAGGGTTTCGTACTGCCAGGCGTCGCTGAATTGCTCGCTGCGCTGGCCGCCCGCGGCGACGTGGCCGTGGGCCTTCTGACAGGCAACGTGCGCGAAGGTGCTCGGCGAAAATTGGGTTACTACGGTCTGTGGGAGCATTTTCCATTTGGCGGATTCGGCGACGAGCACACGGAGCGGTGCGACATCGCCGCCGCCGCTCTGACCTCCGCTCGGCTGCATCTCAACGGCCGGCATGTCCCCGGGCAAGTGCTCGTGATCGGCGACACGGTTCATGACATCGATTGCGGGCGATCGATCGAAGCCCGTTGCGTCGCGGTGCCGACGGGGCATACGACGGCCGAAGCGCTCCGGGCGAGCGGGCCGGACGTGTTTGTCGAGACGCTCGAGGATGTCGCGCCAATTCTGGCACTTCTGGACGGCTGACCCAAGCGCCGTTGCCGCCGGCAAATTCGAAATATACGGCCCCTGCTTGCCAGGCCGAATCCAAAGCTCGCTCGCCTCTGCGTCAATCGCTTTTTGTCCTGTCACCTACGCTTGCTTGTTGCGAGCGCTCTGCAGGTCCAGAACAACAGGACAGCCATGAAATACGATCTGGTCGTGATTGGCAGTGGCCCGGCCGGCCAGAAAGCGGCCATCGCCGCGGCGAAGCACAATTGGCGCGTCGTGGTCATCGAGCGTCAGCGTGAGCTCTTGGGCGGCGTGTCGCTGCACACCGGCACAATCCCTTCGAAGACGATCCGCGAAGCGATTTTGCACCTCACCGGCTATCGCCACCGCGACGTCTATGAAGAAGCCTATCGCCGCAAGCGCGAAATCACGATGAACGACCTGCGGCGGAAGATGTTCAAGGTCAACCAGCTCGAATGGCAGGTAGTACAGGACCAGTTTGCCCGCAACCGCGTGCAAGTCGTGTGCGGGGAGGCTGCGTTCTTGAACCAGCACTACATCGAAGTGGAATGCCGCGACGAGCGGCAGGTGTTCGAGGCGAAGCACATTCTGCTCGCTCCCGGCACGCGCCCGGCTCGGCCCGGCCACATTCCTTTCAACGGCGAGACGATTTTCGACTCGGACGAAATCCTTAACCTCGGCAGCATTCCGCGCTCGATGATCGTCGTGGGCGGCGGCGTGATCGGCCTGGAGTACGCCATCATGTTCGCCACGCTGGGCGTACAGGTCACGGTAGTCGACGGCCGCTCGCAGCTACTGGAGTTCTGCGACCACGAGATTATCGATTCGCTATTGCACCATGCCCGATCGCAGGGCATGGTGTTCCGGCTCGGCGAGAGCGTCGTCGAAATCCACGAGCCGAAGCCGGGCCTAGTGGCCGTCGAGCTGGAAAGCGGCAAACGGCTTTTGAGCGAAGCCGTGCTGTTCAGCGTGGGCCGCGTGGGCGACACCGGACAGCTGCGTTTGGATCGCGCCGGCTTGGAAGCCGATGACCGCGGCCGCATGACGTGCGACGAAAACTTTCAGACTATTGTGCCGCACATATACGCGGTGGGCGACGTCGTCGGTTTCCCAGCCCTTTCGAGCACTGCCATGGAGCAAGGCCGCCGTGCGGTGTGCCACATGCTCGGCCAAGAGTTCGAGCCGTGCCAATTCATGCCGTATGGACTGTTCACAATCCCTGAGATTTCGATGGTCGGCCGCAATGAGCAGCAGCTCACCAAAGAGCGCGTGCCGTACGAAGTCGGAACGGCGCGATTCGGCGAGATTGCCCGCGGCCAGATCGCCGGCGATCGCACCGGCATGTTGAAGCTGTTGTTCGATCGCGACACGCGCAAGCTGTTAGGCGTGCACGTAATCGGCGAATCGGCTACCGAAATTGTGCACATCGGCCAGGCGGTGATGGCGCTGGGCGGCACGATCGATTACTTCCGCGATGCTGTGTTCAATTACCCGACCATGGCGGAGTGCTACAAAGTGGCGGCTCTCGACGGCCTCAACAAACTTTCGCTGTGGGCCGAGGCCGAACGCGCCAGTCACTGCACAAGCCTGGCGCTTGGAGGCGATGGCTTCATTGATTTTGAAAGATATGCCCTGCTGGCGGATGTGTAGGCGCCGCAAGCCCAGCGGTAGTAGAGGAAGACAGGGAGACAAGAGATTATGGTTGGAAGCTGAATCTCCTTGTCTCCCCTTCTCCTTGTCTCCTTGTCTGATTTCGATTCGGCGAAACGCCGTCTACAAATGCGGCCGCGCGGCGCGTATCATGGCGGCATGAATAATCGCGATGTGGCCGCGCTGTTTGATGAAATCGCCGACCTCTTGGAGTTTCAGAATGCCAATCCATTCCGTGTGCGCGCGTACCGCAACGCGGCCCGGCGGATCAATGATCTTTCGGAGCCGCTCGCCAGCATTGCCGCCGATCCGAAACGGGAATTGACCGATATCGATGGCATCGGCAAGGACCTCGCCCAGAAGATCGGCGAGGTGCTCGAGACAGGCGCCATCGCCATGCTGGAGGAGCTGCGCGCGGCGATTCCGGGCGGCGTTTTGGCGATGGTTCGCATTCCAGGGTTGGGGCCAAAGAAGGCGGCGGCGCTGTACAAGGAGCTGGGCATCACGTCGCTTGACGCGCTGCGCGCGGCCTGCGAGGCCGATCAAGTGAAGGCGCTGAAGGGTTTCGGCGAGAAGACGCAAGACAAGATTCTGGCCGGCATCGACACGGCCGCTCATGCCCAGGAGCGGATGTATTGGGCCCATGCCGACGAAATCGTGCAGGATCTTTTAGTCCACATGCGCCGGCTGCCGGGTATCCGGCAAATGGAGGTGGCCGGCAGCTACCGCCGCGGCCGCGAAACGATTGGGGACGTCGACCTTCTTGTCGATGCAGACGATGCGAACGCCGCGATGGATCACCTGGGCCGGTTCGAAGAGCTGGCCACCGTGATCGGCCGCGGCGATACGAAGATGTCGATCCGCTTGGGGCGCGGCCTGCAGATCGATTTGCGCGTGGTGCCGCCCAAATCGTTCGGAGCCGCGCTGCAATATTTCACCGGCTCGAAGGACCACAACGTCGTGTTGCGCGGGATGGCGAAGGACCGCGGCCTGCGTATCAACGAATACGGCGTATTCCGCGTGCCGGCTGTAGCTGCGGTTTCTGCGGTGGCCGGGGTCTCAGACGCTGGCCACATAGAGCCCGATTTCAAGGATGTAAACTCGCGGAACTATGTCGCTGGCCGCACTGAGGAGGAGGTTTATGCCGCGCTGGACCTGCCTTGGTTCCCGCCGGAGATTCGCGAAGCGCGCCAGGAGTTCGCTTGGGCGGCCGCAGGCAAGCTTCCGGACCTCATCGAGTTGACCGATCTCAAGGGCGATCTTCACATGCACACGACGGCCAGCGACGGCAAGGCCAGCTTGCGCGAAATGGTTGTCGCGGCCAAGCAGCGCGGGCTCAGTTACATTGCCATTACCGACCATTCGCCACGGGTGAGCATGGCCCGCGGTCTCAATGCCGACCGGCTGCGACAGCAATGGGAGGAAATTGATCGCGTGAATCGCGAATTCGACGATTTTACGGTGCTCAAGGGCATCGAGTGCGACATCCTTGAGAAGGGCGGAATGGACTTGCCAGACGATGTGCTGGCTGAAGCCGATTGGGTCATCGCCAGCGTGCACTACGGTCAGCAGCAGTCACAAAAGCAGATCACCGAGCGAATTTTGGGCGCGATTGAGAACCCGCATGTTTCCATCTTAGCGCATCCGACCGGGCGGCTGATCGGCCGCCGCGAACCGTATGCGGTAGACCTGGAACAGGTTTTTGCGGCCGCGGCGCGGCATGGCAAAATGATGGAAATCAATGCGAACCCGGCCCGCCTGGATCTAGACGATGTCGCCGTAGCTGCCGCCAAACGGCATGGCATTCCCATCGTCATCAGCAGCGACGCTCACAGCACGAGCGGGCTCGACGTGCTGCGCTACGGTGTGCTGCAGGCGCGCCGAGGCGGGCTGACCGCGCAGGACGTCGCCAACACGCGGCCGTGGAAGCGATTCAAGGATCTGCTGCGAACAAATAATTGATAAAGCGTCCGGAATTGAAGACGCAAATCAGCCCCCGGCTTTGCCGGGGGTTTGCAATCAGGCGAATGTTTCGTGCGGAATAAACCCCCGGCAAAGCCGGGGGCTGCGCGCCGAGTGCGACGTGGGCCGCAGCGCAACGTTCACGGCAGCGATTGCCATTCGCCGAGCTTGAGCTTGAACTCGAGTGGTTGGTCGCCACGAAGAACGTTAATCGTCACCTCATCCCCGGCGAAGTGCTTGCCGATCATTGTCGTCAGCCCCTTAAAATTCTCGACCGGCTCGCCTTGAAATTTCATGATCTTATCGCGAACTCGAATGCCGGCCGCCTCGGCCGCGCTGCCCGGCTGCACGGTGGCAACCACCGCCGCTCCCGTCACGTCGAGCGGGTCGGCTCCCACGCCCAGCAGTCCCCCACGGCGGACATCAATCAACGACACATGCGGCATGAGTTTCTGCAACTCCGGCAGGTCTTCCGGCGTCACCTGCGTGCCGTACAGCATGATTTCCCGCAATTGATCGACATGCTGCAGCTCGGACGCGCCTTTGGCTGTAATCTCGGCGCCGATGGCGACGACTTGATAGGCTCCGATCAGGTTGCGAAAGTGCGCCATGCCGGCATCGCCGCCCCGCCATTGATCATTCAATTCGACCCGCAGCACAATGTGTGCCGGAAATTGCTCGCTTGTGACAAAGCGTCCGCCCAGGCGCTGGATCTCAACGACAGCCTGGTTATGCCGAATCTCGGCGAGCGCGCGATTCGCGGCCTGGGCTGCTTGCGGATGGTTTTGCAATTGAGCCAGGTGCTCGAGCACTTGCCGTCGCAACCCCTCATTCTTGGTGTAGCTCAATCGTCGCAAGATCCAGACCGCGCGGTCCGCCGGTTCGGGGCGCTGGCCGTTGGCGGCTGCCAACAACAGATCGAGGCCGGCGCCTTGCGTTTCCAAGAGCCTGCTCGTGGCCTCCTCGCGCACGACATATCGATTATCGTCGAGTTGAGCAATCCATTGGGCGATCTGCTCGGGGGTTGCGGTTGGTGGACTTCCCGTCGCTGAACCCTTTTGATCGGCGGGCTGCGCAACGTCATTGCCGATCGAGGTCGTGGTGCACGACGCGACTAAAAGAAGCGCCGCAAACGAGAATCGACATCGTGCAATTGGGTAATGTGCCATTGTAATTCCGCGACGGGGCTCGCCCCGGTGAGTTTCTGTAATCTTACATCAAAAGTAGTTTCGGGCGATAATCCAAATTGGAGTGTCGTAAATCGGCTTTTTCCCCGCCGGCTGAAGCAGGCTTGTCGTTCCATGAAGCTCGCGATTCTAGGGACTGACGCGGACGTAGTTCGGCTGGTCGCAGCGGCCACGGCGGAGGGGCACGAGTTGGCTTGGCTCGGCGATGTGCGGCCCGAGGACGAGCGGGCGATTTCGCGCTTTGTTTCGCGCCTGGACGACAGATCGCCTCAATGGGAGCTCCTGCTCGACCGAACCATCGCTGACGCCGTGCTCGTAGGCCGAGGCGTGTCCGGCGATGAGTTGCGCGCAGAGCAGCTAAAGCGGCTGGCAACGGAAAAGGTTCCACTCTTGGTAGTCCATCCGGCTACCAATTCGGTGCTCACCTACTACGAACTGGACATGATCCGTCGCGAAACCGGGGGCGTGCTTCGCCACTACAACCAAGTGACCGGCCATCCTATCCTCGCAGACCTGGCAGAGTGGATGCGCGACGGCCATCCAACCGTTGGCACGATTCATCAACTCACCTGCGAGCGCCGCGCAGTATCTACCGAGAGGGCCAACGTCGTGCGGCTAATTGCCCGCGACGTGGAATTGATGGCGGCCGTGGCTGGCTCCATCCGGCGGGTGAGCGCGATTGGTCCGGGAATCCATGACGCGTCGTTTGCGGCCTTGCAAATTCAGATGACAACTGATGGACCGGCCTCTCTGCGATGGTCCGTCGGCTCGCCGGCGAGTTTTGGCAGCGATCTTCGATTGACTCTGGTAGGCGAACGCGGCGCCGTTTCGCTGCAAGTGCCTGATGATTCGCCATCTGGTGAAGGCGCCGAATGGCATTTGGAAACGGACGACAGCACGCATCGAGACACGGAGCAGCTTCCAACTTACCAAGCGCCGCGCGCCGCCATTCAGCAATTAGTCGAGGCCGTTGCACACGGCGACACAAATGGCGGGCCGCCCGCCTCGACTTGGGAGGCCGCCACGCGCGCCATGGAAGTCGTCGACGCAGTGGATTTGAGCCTGCAGAAGGGCCGCACGATCGACGTTTACCAGCAGCAGCTAACTCAACAATTGGCCTTTCGCGGCACGATGGCCGCGCTCGGTTGCGGCTTGTTGCTGGTGGGTTTTGCCGTGACGGTCTTCATAACGCTGCTGGGCGGCGCCGAGGGGGCGGGCGGCCGGAAGATGCTGCCGGGCTGGCACCTGGTGCTGGCGGTTGTGTTGTTAGTTTTTCTTTTGCTGCAAGCAGTTCCCCTGCTGGCAACGAAAGCGAAAAAGAATCCGACGCGCGAATGAACGGGCCCACAGGGCCGCTCCAGGAACTGTTGCGGCGGATTGGGAAAAATCTGCCGGTCAAGTAAAAGTTCCGTTTCCGAACGGCCGATGGATGAAGCGAGTCAATCGGATTTGGCACGATTCTCGTTCAACCAGGCGATTCGGCAAAGTGCAGCAGCGCGTATCGGCAAATCGAAGCTTGGAACGGCTCGCCGCGGCGCTGCTGATTGTAAGCTTTGCTGCGTTTTGCGGCTGTATTGCTAGTCCTGAAGGCGCCTCATGCACCCATTGCAAGAAGTCGTTTCCATACGACCTTTCCCTCGATATTCCGTGGATTGGCGGCGATAATTCGCCAACAGAATGCGGCTCGGCATGCGAACCGCCAGAAGGCGAACATACGACCTGCGATGAGCTGGTGCCAGACGACGATTCGGCGAATCAAGTTGCCGAGGATCATTCGTACGAACAAGTCTTTGACAGTGTCTTTGTCCAACCCGCGTCGACGGTGGTATTTTCGACTGTCAGCATTGCCGGCAGTGCCTTTGGCACGCTCGCGAACTACTGTCTTCCGGTGATCGCCCTTGGTCCGCCGGAAACCGTTCCGCCGGGCCGCTTTCATCCGGTGCCCACGCAGCCCGTTTTTGCGCACCGCGATTGAACAGTGCGCGATGCCATCTTTGCTTTTTCGTCCCGCCCATGCGTGAAGCTGGGCCGTCTGTGACGGGCACGATTTGTACCGTTTAAGCTGGTGGTAGCGGTGGACCGATCTTGCCTGCATGGCGCCCGCCGGTTCGCCTGCCGGGGTCGAAACGACTTCGGGGAATTGCCGGGGTCGGAGACGACCCGACTCGCTTGAACCGCACGAGCACCCAGCCCGCGACGCTCCAGTCGAACCCGCTCGACTTAGCCGCCGATGACCCAGCCTCTGTGCTCCCGAGCCAGCCGAACGCACGCATTGTGCGCGTGTCCGGCCGTTAAACTCGCGCTCACTCTATTCATCATCGGTACCGCGGTTGGCCACTTGCCGGCCCGCGAGGTTTCGCCCGAACGGTTGACGCCGGTAGTTCGCGCCGTGCGGCAAGCCCGTCCGTCCGTGGTAAGCATTCAAGGCCAGAAGACCGTGGCCAGCAGCGTCGAATCGGTGAGCGGCGCTGATACCACGCGGCAGGTCAACGGCATGGGCACCGGCACGATCATCGACGAGCGCGGCTACATCCTCACCAACTATCACGTTGTCTCCGACGTGCGGCGGATTGAAATCACATTGGACGACGGCCGCGGATATACGGCTGACCTTGTGGCCTACGAGGCCGCGACGGATTTGGCCGTGATCAAAATTCCGGCGCCCAAGCCGCTGCCGGTGATACGCTTCGGCACGTCGTCGGATTTGATGGAAGGCGAATCGGTCATCGCGCTGGGTAATGCGTTTGGATATGAACAAACGGTGACACGCGGCATCATCAGCGCGCTTGGCCGCGATGTGCAAGTCAGCGACACACAGTCATATGATGACCTGATCCAGACCGACGCCAGCATCAACCCGGGCAACTCGGGTGGCCCGCTCTTGAATATCGATGGCGAGATGATCGGCGTAAACGTGGCCGTGAGGGCCGGTGCACAAGGCATTGGCTTCGCGATTCCCATCGATCAAGCGCTGCAAACGGCGGCGAAGCTTTTGAATGTGCAGCGGTTGCAGGGCAAGCGGCATGGTCTGGTGACGCGGGGCAGCGCCGACCCAACCGCCCCGTTGCGCGTCGCAAAGGTTGAAGCGGCCAGCCCCGCCGAAATGGCTGGCCTAAAGCCTGGAGACGAAATCCTCCGTATCGGAACGCTGACAACGGCCCGGCCGCTGGATCTGGAGCGCGCATTTTTGGATCGGGAAGCAGGCGAACCCGTGGTGATGGAGGTCCGCAGGGGCAAGGAGACGCTCGAGCTGGACCTGGCTTTGGTCAAACAGCTGAGCGGCGCTGCGCCGCAGCGCGTCGCCTCGAATAATAAGCCTGCCGACGCCTGGAGCGCGCTGGGACTTCGGCTTACCGAAGAACCCCGCACCACCTTCCAGCGGCGCAGCACGCGCTATCGTGGTGGCATGCGTGTGGAGGCCGTGCGGCCCGACAGCCCGGCCGCCCAAGAAGGAATCATGACGGGCGACATCCTCGTGGGAATGCACCGCTGGGAAACCGCCTCGGACGAGGATATTCAATACATCATCAGCCGGCCGAACCTGGCCGATATGGGCAAGATCAAATTCTACGTTCTCCGCGGCCAGAACACGCTGTACGGCCATCTGAACGTCGCGTCTCGCCCGAACTCTTCCACGAAAACGCGCTAGCCCGCGATATTTAGCCGGCCCATCTTGGGCCGGATGACTCTATTTGGCCGGCCATGTTGGCCTGGACTTGCAACAGGCCCAAGCTGGGCCGGCTGTGTATCCTCCGGCAGCGTAGTGTCACTGCTTCCGCCCCGGTACAGTGAATACATGGAACTTGAGTTCATCGACTGGCTTCGCTCAAACGTGCCGATCGATCCGCGCGCGCGGCTCGGCTTGAGCGACGATGCGGCGGTCGTTTCCCTGACCGGCCAATCGAATGTCGTTGTCACGACCGATATGCTCACCGATGGCGTCGATTTTCGGCTCGAAGTGGACGATCCGAAACGTATCGGGCGGCAGGCGCTCGGAGTCAACTTGAGCGACCTGGCGGCAATGGCTGCACGTCCGCTAGCGGCGGTGATTTCGCTGGCCCTTCCTCGCATGAAAGCCGGTGCGCGGGCGGCGTTGCCATTAGCCATCGCTTTGTACGAAGGCCTTTTACCACTGGCCAAAGAATTTGACGTGGCCATCGCGGGCGGTGACACCAACACTTACGATGGCACGCTTGTCCTCAGCGTCACGGCATTGGGCCAGTTGACCGCGCGCGGCCCGCTGACGCGTTCCGGCGGCCAGCCGGGCGATTGGCTTCTGGTCACAGGCTCGCTGGGCGGCAGCATTCTCGGTCACCTGTTCGACTTCACGCCGCGAGTTCGCGAGGCGCTTTTGCTACACGAGCGATATGAGCTGCATGCAGGAATCGATATCAGCGATGGGCTCGCCATTGACTGCTCCCGGCTTGCAGCCGCGAGCTGCTGCGGCGCGGTGATTTTTACCGGCTGTGTGCCGATATCCACCGACGCATTTCGCTTAGCGGAACAAGAAAACGCTCCGGATCGAGAAGCGGCCGCGATACAGCACGCCTTGAGCGACGGGCAAGACTTCGAGTTATTGATAGCTGCCGCGCCCCACACCGCGCAAGAAATCTTGCGCTCACAACCGCTCAATTGCCCAGTCATGCACGTCGGTGAGTTGGTTGCTCAACCCGGCTTGTGGCAGCAGGGCAAAACGGCCGAGCGCAGCGCGCTAAAACCAATTGGCTGGGTGCATTCCTAATTCCCTTCCCCTTTGCGGGACGGGGATAGGGAGGGTTCGGCCGCACAATGTTCACCTTCACGGCACAGGATGAACGCGACACCCAGCGCCTTGGCACGGCGCTAGCCGAAGTTTTACCGCCGGGCACGGTCGTCGCCCTCGTCGGCACGCTTGGCGCCGGTAAGACTCGCCTCGTTCAGGCAGTGGCTACCGCGCTCGGCGTTGCGCCCGGCAACGTCACCAGTCCAACGTTTGTCCTGGTCAATGAGTACACGGGCGGCCGAGTGCCGGTTTACCACTTCGACACATACCGGCTAAAGAATGAGCACGAGTTTCTGGACCTCGGTCCAGACGAATACTTCAACTCGAACGGCCTGGTATTTGTAGAATGGGCCGACCGCGTTACTGAATTCCTGCCGGATGAGCGCATTGAAATTGAGATCGAAGTGACAGGGGAAACCCAGCGCCGCGTCTCAATTCGCGGCACGTCGCCGCGAATGGAAGAGTTCCTCAATCACCTTACCGGTGTTCGCGGCATAGCTTAGGCTCGTCACATCTTCTTTGCTTTTCTCCGCGCTTTGAGCACCGGATCGCTTTTCAGCGGCAGCTTTACCGTTTTACCGGTTTCCGCCGCTTTGTACACGCCGAGGATGATCTCGACCGAGCGGCGTCCTTCATGGCCGTCGATCGCCGGTCGGCGATTTTTGCGCACGGCCTCGACGAAATCGCGAAATTGAATCGCGTGGCCATGATGGCCGATGGCCGCCGGGTCGCTCGCTCCGCCGCCCGTGCTTTTGGCGGCGCGCATCTGCTCCAGAATTGCCTTGTCCTCTTTACGCGGCTTGGAGAAGTCCCAGGTTTTCAAGTCCTCCTCCTCCAGCACCGCCGACCCCTCGGAGCCGTGGATCTCGATCCGCTTCAAGTAGCCCGGGTAGGCGGCCGTCGTTGCTTCCAACACGCCCAGTGCGCCGTTTTCGAACCGCAGCGTTGCGACCGCAACGTCCTCAACTTCAATCCGCTCGTGTGCGAGCGTGGCGGTATTTGCTTGGATCTCGACGACGGGCCCTATAAGCCAAGTAAGCAAATCGACGCTGTGGATCGCCTGGTTCATGAGCGCGCCGCCGCCATCGAGCGCCCAAGTGCCGCGCCATGCGCCGCTGTCGTAATAGGACTGCGTACGAAACCACTTCACAAACGCGTCGCCGACGGTGAGCCGGCCGAATCGGCCGCTGTCGATTGCTGCCTTGAGCTTGACGCTCGAATCGTGAAAACGCGACGGAAAAATGGCGGCCAGCTTCACGCCGGCTTTGTCACATTCCTCGATGATCCGGTCGCATTTTTTCAGCGTTATCTCCAGCGGTTTCTCCACAATGACATGCTTGCCGGCACGGGCCGCGGCCACGGCCGGCTCCATGTGCACGCCGCTGGGCGTGGCGATCGTCACGATGTCGACGTTCTCATCAGCCAACATGGCATCCAGCTTTGTGTAGGCTTTGCAGCGACTGTCGGCCGCAAACTTTTCGGCCGCTGCCTCGCGCGTATCGAAGCAGGCCACAAGCTTGGCACCGCGCACGTCGGCGATTGCGCGCGCGTGAAATGTGCTGATCATGCCGCAGCCAACAATGCCGAAGCCGTATGCCATGGGGGCCTTTCGTTCTGGATACTTGATACAAGATGCTGGATGCTGGATGCTGGTATCGAGCATCCGGCACATAGGGCCGCCATTATATGCAGACGAGCGCACAAGCGCAAGCGTTCTATGGCCGATCCATCACGACACTACGAACCGCAGCTTCACATCGTGCTGCATCAGCCGGAAATCCCGTACAACACCGGGAGCGTCGGCCGTACATGCGTGGCAGTCGGTGCCAAACTATGGCTTGTGCGACCGCTCGGATTCAGGCTGGATGACTATTATCTTCGCCGGGCCGGGTTGGATTACTGGGAGCACCTGGTCTGGCAAACAGTTGATGATTGGGACGCACTCGTTGCGGAGTTGCCGACACATCGACGGTGGCTCTTCACCAAGAAAGCGCAGCGATCGTATCTCGACGCGGCGTACGAGCCGGGCGATGTGCTTGTGTTCGGCAACGAATCGTCGGGCCTGCCGGATGCGATTCTTGACAACCAGTCCGACGCTCAACTACGGATTCCAATCCGAAGCGCTGTGCGAAGTCTCAACCTTTCGAATGCGGTTGCCGTCGCGGCGTACGAGGCGCAACGGCAATGGCGAGGCCCGAGCAATACATAGCCCGGCCACCCTGGCCAGGATTTTTGGTGGATACAAGATATCGCCGGATCAAGATGGTCCAGCGATGTAGAGGCAGGATTGACGGCATTGCGGCTTGCCGTCAACATTGGGACAGCAAAATGTAGCAGGCGCACTCCGTGTGCCATTCACAGAAACACGGAATGCGCTCAATTGAAAACAGGGCTACGGCATACCGACCCGGCACCCGGCTAAACCGGCTGCCGGGTGCCCGATGTCTGCTACAAGGAACGTCCGAGATGACAGCACTGAGTGGAATCGATTGCGTACGCGAGAGTGTTCCGCTGGCCGAGCATACTTGGTTCAAGCTCGGCGGGCCTGCGCAGTTTTTTGCTGAGCCGACGTCGGTCGATGAGTTGCTTGCAGTCGTCAAGCGATGCCGTGACGAAGAGCTGCAACTGAGGCTGCTTGGCGGCGGATCGAATGTGCTCGTGCGCGATGAGGGCGTCGCTGGCACGGTGGTCGCCCTGACGCATCCGAGTTTTTCGGAAATCCGCGTCGACGGGCGCCGCGCGACGGTCGGCGGCGGCGCCAAGCTGGCCAATGCAGTCTCTGTCACAGTTGGTCGAGGGCTGTCCGGGTTGGAGCCGCTAGTGGGAATTCCGGGCACGGTTGGCGGCGCGCTGCATGGCAACGCCGGCAGCCACGGTGGCGACATCGGCCAGTGGGCTTGCCGCGCCATGGTTGTCACGCGCGGCGGCGAAATCTTTCAGCGTGAGCGCGGTGACCTTGTGTTCGCCTACCGCCAAAGCAGTCTGGACGAGCTAGTGATTCTCGAGGCCGAATTCGAACTGGAAATAGACGACCCGACGGAGCTTACCAAGCGGATGCAAAAGCAATGGATCG
>DATFGJ010000215.1:0-2150 GCA_035249585.1 Lacipirellulaceae bacterium | reverse complement strand
GCAGGCGGAGTTGCGGGCAACAACGATTGATAGCGAGCGTGTTCTTGCCGCGACGCGCGACTTGTACATTCCGTGCTGCGTACTGAGTACTCAGTATTCCCGGCGCTCGACTCGTGCCACCTGCTAAAACGCTCGACGGCGGTGACCGATTGCTGCTCGCTGAGTAACTGCGCGACGAGTGCGGTCCCAGTTATCGTCCCGTGTTCGGCCACAATCGGAAGTCGGATCATGCGGGCGTCTCAGGTACTAACCATGCCACAATTTGTCGCCCCGTTTCCATGCCCATTGCAGAGCGTGGCCAGTTTGCAGCCGACTTCTGTGCTCATCACTGGATCGAGCGTTTCCGGCGGCGGCAGATGGACAAAAACCTTGCCATTCTCAACCTTCACGGAGAAGGTCCTGATGTGATACTCCTCACCTTGCAGCGACTCGCCCGTCGCGAGCGAAAACGTCTTCTTGTGCAGCGGGCAGGCGATCTTCGGCTCTTCGTTGGCCGTGCCGACGATCCCTCGCGACAGGACAAACGCTTTTTTATGCGGGCACATGTTCTGCGAAGCGTACCACTCGCCGCGACTGGCGAAATTGAAAACGGCGATTTGCGACTTGCCGTACTTGACCGTCGCCCCGCCATCGATTGGAAAATCGTCCGCAAATCCGACATGTACCCAACGGAGCGCCGCCTTGCCGTTCCCTTCAATGTCGCCCAGTCTACTACCATCGAGCATACGAAACTGCTCGAGCGACACGATCTCGCTGGGCCAGTCGGCGGGACGCCACTGCCCGCGCTCGCTTACGAACTCGATGCACGGCTCGGATTCATCGCTGCCCACGAACTGGCGGAATCGGCGTCGTTTTTCTGGATCGCGAACTACAGCGGCCCATTCGCATTCGTACGTGTCGACAAGGTGCTGCGTCATTGCTTCCAGCTCCGCGGCAATGCCGAGCTTGTCGCAAACGACGACGTCGCGGACATGATCGATGCCACCCTCCAGCTTTTCGAGCCAAACGCTGGTGCGCGTCAGCCGGTCGGCCGTCATGATGTAATAAGCCAGGAAGCGGTCGATGTATTGAAGCGCCAGTTCCTCATCCAGATCGCTGGCCAGCAAATCGGCGTGGCGCGGCTTGGAGCCGCCGTTGCCACAGACATACAGGTTATAGCCTTGCTCGGTGGCGATGAGGCCGACGTCCTTGCCTTGGGCCTCGGCACATTCGCGGATGCAGCCCGACACGGCCATCTTAATTTTGTGCGGCGCGCGGATACCCTTGTATCGGTGTTCGACGCGAATCGCGAAGCCGACGGAATCCTGCACGCCGTACCGGCACCAGGTGGAGCCGACGCAACTCTTCACCGTCCGCAGCGCCTTGGCGTATGCGTGACCGCTTTCGAAGCCGGCGCCCACGAGCTCTTCCCAGATATTGGGCAGGTCCTCAACGCGGGCGCCGAACATATCGATCCGCTGCCCGCCCGTGATCTTCGTGTAAAGATTGTATTTTTCGGCCACGCGCGCAATGACTGCCAGCTTCTGCGGGGTGATTTCGCCGCCCGGCACGCGAGGAACGACCGAGTACAGCCCCCCGCGCTGCATGTTCGCCAGGAAGCGGTCGTTCGTATCCTGAAGCGTCTCATGCTCGGGCTTCATGACGAATTCGTTCCACAAGCTGGCCAGGATCGAGGTCACGGCCGGCTTGCAGATTTCGCAGCCGTGGCCGCGACCGCAGTGGGCGAGAATCGCGTTGAACGTGCGCAGCTTTTTCGCCTTGACGATCGCGAACAACTCAGTCCGCGACAGTGGGAAGTGCTCGCACAGGTGATTGACGACGGCTCGGCCGGCCTTTTTCAATTCGGCCTTGAGGAGGTCCGTCACGAGCGGTACACAACCGCCGCACCCGGTTCCAGCTTTCGTCGAGCTTTTGAGCGCATCGAGTGTGTCCGCGCCTCCGCGAACTGCGGCACAAATCGCCCCCTTCGACACATTGTTGCAGGAACAGGCTTGTGCCGAGTCGGGCATCGCGTCCAGACGCATCGCTGCGCCGCTGGCGCCACTTGCCGGAATCAATAGTTCATGAGGCCTGCACGGCAGCGTTGCACCAGTCTTTGCGAGGATGCTCAATTTGCTGTAATCAGCGGCATCTCCCACCAAAATTCCACC
>DATFGJ010000214.1:0-2037 GCA_035249585.1 Lacipirellulaceae bacterium | reverse complement strand
CGGCCGAGGTGAATAATCGGAAACAATCCGGCGCTTGCTACCGCGAAAAGTGTCATCGCCTCGGCAAAACGGTTGATCGACTGGCGCCACTTTTGCCGCAGCAGCAGGAGAATCGCCGAGATCAGCGTGCCGGCATGGCCGATGCCGATCCACCAGACGAAGTTGACGATCGCGAAACCCCACCCTACCGGAATATTGACGCCGAACAGGCCGATGCCGCGGGTAATAAGCGCCGCGATACAGAAAAACAGCACGAGCACGAGCAGGAATGATACGCCGAAGCCGACGTACCAGAACCACGGGGTGTGCTGGGTCAAAACGATGGCACTGATCTTATCGGTGAGCGTGGCGAAAGTGTGCCCCGGTCCGATAATCTGCGGGCTGCCCGGTGGCGGGCTCGATGGTTGTAGCGGCTCGGCCACGCGGCTTACTCCTTCGACAACTCCGGATTGAGATTTTTCAGTCGCGCCAAATACGTCGTCCGCGGTCGGGTGTTCAACTCGGTCAGCAAGCCGTAGTTCAGCGATCCGCCCTTGAGCTTCGTCACCCGGCTGTCGCGATCGTTGATGTCGCCGAAGACAATTGCTTGAGCCGGACAAGCCTGTTCGCAAGCGGTGGCGATCTCGCCGTCGGCGATGGCGCGGTTGTCTTTGCGCGCCTCGATCTGGGCGTGGCGGATCCGCTGCACGCAGTAAGTGCATTTTTCCATCACACCGAGGGTGCGCACGGTCACGTCCGGATTGCGCTGGAGCTTGAGGCTCGGCGTGGTGAAATCCTGGTACTGAAAGAAATTGAAGCGGCGCACTTTGTAGGGACAATTATTCGAGCAGTAGCGCGTGCCGACGCAGCGATTGTAGGTCATGTCGTTGAGCCCGTCTTCACTGTGCGTCGTCGCATGCGTCGGGCAGACGACCTCGCAGGGCGCGTTCTCGCATTGCATGCACGGCACCGGCTGGTGGTGCATTTCGGGGTTGTCGCTCTGCCCTTTGTAATAGCGGTCGATTCTGAGCCAGTGCATCTCACGACCGCGCCTCACTTCGTCTTTGCCGACGACCGGAATATTGTTCTCGGCGACGCACGCGATGACGCAGGCGTTGCAGCCGATGCAAGAATTGAGATCGATGGCCATTCCCCAGGCATTGCCTTCGTATTTGAAACCCGGATAGAGGCTTGCCGCGTGGGCATGTTTATCTTTGGCTTGAACAAATTCTGGATCGCTACGGAATTGTTCGAGGGTGCCGGCGCGGATGAGATCGCGTCCCTCGATCACCTGGTGAAATTGCGTGCAGGCGACCGGATACTGACCGGCGAGCTTGCGCAGAGTTGCGCCGGTGGCGCGCCATCCCGCTTCGGCTGTGCGGATCGTATTGGCATTGAAGCCCAACCGGCTGCCGACCCGGCCGGCCCGCGTGCGACCGTAACCTAAGTGAACCGTCACACAGCCGTCAGCGTGGCCGGGCACGATCCAGCCGGCGCCGCGCACTCTCCGCCCATCGACTTCAAGTTCGACCAGGTCGGCGTAAATGTTACCGCGCTCGCCGCCATGGCTGCCAACCCGGCGCGCAACCCCAACACGTTGACCCGCCGCCGGACTCATCAATATGACGTTGTCCCAAGTTATCTTGGTAACCGGCTTGGGCAGTTCCTGGAGCCAGCCATTGTTGGCGAAGCGGCCGTCGAGGACGCTCGGATCGGGGCGAAAGAGAACATCCAGCGTCCCGCTCGCGGGTGAAGCACTCGCCTTCGATGCTGGCACTTTTTGCGTCGCACCATTCGCGGCCGAGAGGTTCGGCTTCAGCGCCGCTTGCCGCGGTCGCGCCGCGCTCTCTGGCACCACGCCGTCGTGCAGCGCCGCGCGCCAAAATGGCTCGAAGTCACTGCGTGCTTTGCTCTGTTGCTGCCAATAGGCCCGCACAAGCTCGTAGCTCGTGCGCTCCGTTTCGCCCAGCAAAACGGACAGGAGTTCGTGCGCGGTGCGACCGCCGTAAAGCGGCGCGATCATCGGCTGGATGATGCTCGCCGTGCCGTCGAACGCGC
>DATFGJ010000213.1:0-8840 GCA_035249585.1 Lacipirellulaceae bacterium | reverse complement strand
CGTTGCAGTGCTTTTGCTGCGACTCGCAACCCCGGCTGCGACCGGGGTTTTTCATGCGCGCTCAAGGACTTTTACTTATTCAAAAAACTGCACAGTCCCAGTACTTGCTGCAAGCAGCCGATTTTGCGTTTTCCAACACTGTTTCTTAAACGGTGGGATGTTGACAGGTCGGCACATGTTGAGTCGCTACGATAGACGCGCAGGCCTCCCTTAAACCCGTTCCGATACGTCAACGATCCAACCACATCGTGCTACTGGCGCGGAAGGCGTGTTGTTAACCGCCCGTGTATAGCCGAAAATAGGTGGAATAGCCCAGCACCGGCAACAGGTTCGGCGTGCCATGCCTAGGATGACTCATAGGCGTTTCTCAAGCGCAGTTCCAGTTTTATTGGCACTCACATTCATTTCCGTCGCGGCAGCCGAGCAGCCACTTGACTTCAATCGCGACGTCCGACCCATTCTGTCCAACAAGTGCTTTGCATGTCATGGCCCTGACGAGAAACAGCGTCAGGCCGGCCTGCGGTTAGATCGCGTTGAATCGGCGACCGCCGAATTGGAGTCTGGCGTAACCGCGATTAAGCCTGGCGATCCGGAAGCCAGCGAGCTGATTCGCCGAATCACGCACGCCGACGAATCGCAGCGGATGCCGCCCGCCGAATCTGGCAAGCCGCTGACGCCCGAGGAGATTGCCGTATTGCGCCGATGGATCGAACACGCCGCACCGTACGCGGCACATTGGTCGTACGTCAAGCCAGTGCGGATCGTGCCGCCGGCCGCACCTGAGGCATGGCAACACTGGCCGCGCAATGCCATCGATCAATTTGCCCTTCAGGCGATGTCAGCAAATAAGCTTCATCCTTCACCCGAGGCCGATCGTTACGCGTTGGTTCGCCGCCTGTTTCTCGATCTCACTGGTTTGCCACCCACGATCGAGGAAGTCGACGCGTTTGTCAAAGATGAGGATCCACAAGCGTACGAGAATCTCGTTGACGATTTGCTGCACCGGCCATCGTATGGCGAGCATTGGGCACGGATGTGGCTTGATTTGGCGCGCTACGCCGACAGCGCCGGCTACGCCGACGATCCGCCGCGAACTATTTGGGCCTATCGCGATTGGGTCATCAAAGCCATTAACGAAAACAAGCCGTTCGACGAGTTTACCATCGAGCAGATCGCAGGGGACCTGTTGCCAAATCCGTGCGAAGAGCAACTGATCGCCACGGCATTTCACCGTAATACGATGACGAACAATGAAGGCGGAACGCAGGACGAGGAGTTTCGCAACGCTGCCGTCATCGACCGCGTAAACACGACAATGGCGGTATGGATGGGGACTACCATCGCCTGTGCCCAATGCCACGATCACAAGTACGATCCAATTTCGCAGCAGGAGTACTTCCGATTTTTCGCGATTTTGAACAATACTCAAGACGCCGACCGCGGCGATGAATCCCCGGTATTGCCGATCTACTCCGACGAACAGCGCCGCCAGCTGCGAGAATTGCTTGTCCGCAGCTGCCAATTCCAAATAGTCCTTGGAGCGCCCAACACGCTTGTGGGAGCACTGTCGGTGCCGGCGCAGGCCGCGGTTGAGGTATCCGCCATAAAACCGATGACGACATTGCCCGTCATGCGTGAACTGGCCGGCCCGCGTCGCGAAACGCTATTTCAATACCGTGGCAACTATCTCGATAAGGGTTCTGCGGTCGAACCGGGGTTGCCCGCCGTGTTTCATGCCGCGACGGCTGACCGGCCACTTGACCGCCTCATTTTGGCGCGCTGGCTCGTGGATAAGAACAATCCTCTAACCGCACGCGTCATCGCCAATCGATATTGGGAAAGTTTTTTCGGGCGCGGCATTGTGCTAACAAGCGAGGATTTTGGATCGCAAGGCGACCCGCCGACTCATCCCGAGTTGCTGGATTGGTTAGCAACTGAACTAATGGCCAACGACTGGGATACTCGCGCGCTAATTCGCACGATAGTCACGTCGGCCGTATATCGTCAGTCGAGCCAGGTTGTCGGCGAAGCAGCAATGATCGATCCGGACAATCGTTGGTTAGCTCGAGGGCCTCGTGTGCGTCTGAGCGCTGAGATGGTGCGCGATCAGGCATTGGCTGCGAGCGGCTTGCTAAGCGACGCGATGTACGGACCACCTGTTCGACCACCACAGCCGAACCTCGGGCTCTCTGCCGCGTTCGGCGGCTCCACAGATTGGAAAACCAGCACGGGCGACGACCGCCACCGACGCGGCCTGTATACCACCTGGCGCCGCAGTAATCCCTATCCGTCGATGGCGACGTTCGACGCTCCCAATCGCGAGGTGTGCACATTGAGGCGCAGTTCCACGAATACACCGTTGCAGTCCCTCGTCACCATGAATGATCCGGTCTTCGTTGAGGCCGCCCAGGCATTGGCCCGCCGAGCGATCCAGCACGCTGAGTCTGCCCACGATCGAATATTGTTCGCGTTCCGATGGTGCCTCTCGCGGCCGCCGCGTGCGTCCGAATTGCGCGCGCTCATAAAGCTGTACCACGACTCATATGCTCGACTGGCCGCACGACAGGATGCAGCCACGAAAATTGCTACCATTCCTATTGGCGAGTTGCCGCCGGACATCGATGTCGTCGACGCAGCGGCCATGACCATCGTCGGGAACGTACTGCTTAATCTGGACGAAACGATATTGAAGAGATAACGCGCATCATGAATACGCAGTTCCTGGCAAATATCACCCGTCGGCATTTTCTCTCGGGCACGGGCGTTAGTTTGGGAGCCTTGGCATTGTCAACGTTCGCGGGCGAAGAGACACGCGCCAATGTCCCGATCGACACAACGCGGCCACTGCGGCAACGCCAACCGCACATTGCGCCTCGCGCTAAGCGCGTCATCTACCTGCATCTGACCGGCTCCCCGCCAAATTTGGACGTGTACGACTACAAGCCCGAACTGGTCAAGCGCGATGGCCAAGACTGCCCGCAGGAATTCCTCACCGGTCGGACGTTCGCATTTACTTCCGGCACACCGAAGCTCATGGGCACGCCACGCAAGTTCGCGCAGTATGGCCAGTCGGGGACATGGCTGTCCGATGCGGTGCCCCATTTTCATGACGCGGACATCGCGGATGAAATGTGTTTCATCCATTCGATGTATACCGACCAATTCAATCACGCTCCCGCCGAACTGTTGATCTACACAGGTTCGCCCCGCTCGGGGCGACCCTCTTTGGGAGCCTGGGTGACCTATGGTTTAGGCACCGAAAACCAGGATCTTCCCGGATTTGTCGTGCTCATCAGCAGCGGCGTCCAACCAAACGGCGGCGCAAACTCGTATGGCAGTGGTTTTTTGCCGTCAGTGTTTCAAGGAGTGCAATGCCGCTCACAAGGAGATCCGGTTCTTTACGTTTCCAATCCTGTTGGAATCGATCGCGACTTGCGACGCCGCTCGTTAGACACGATGAAAGAGTTGAACGAGTTGCAGGCCGATGAGCTGGGGCATCCGGAAACTCTGACGCGCATCGCTCAATACGAGCTCGCATTCCGGATGCAAGCCTCCGTTCCAGAGGTCATGGACATTAGCAGGGAGAGTGAGGAGACGCTCGCTGCTTACGGCGCAGAGCCCGGCGCAAATAGTTTCGCCAACAACTGTCTGCTTGCGCGGCGATTGGCTGAGCAGGGAGTGCGTTTCGTACAATTGTTTGATTGGGGATGGGATTTTCACGGCACGTCCGCCGATTCAGGGCTGACGGATGGGTTGACCAATAAATGGGCCGCCACCGACAAGCCGATCGCCGCTCTTATTCGCGATCTCAAGCAGAGGGGTTTGCTAGAGGACACTCTCATTATCTGCGGTGGCGAATTTGGACGCACTCCCTTCCGAGAAGGCCGCACCGCCGCCAGCCAAATCCTCGGCCGCGATCACTATCCAGATTGTTTTACGATGTGGCTGGCTGGCGGCGGCGTGAAGCCGGGCTTCAATTACGGCCAGACCGATGAACTGGGCTTCGCGGTCGCGGAGAATAAGGTTCATGTGCACGATCTGCAAGCTACGATCATGCACTTGTTAGGTTTCGAACACGAGCGACTAACGTTTCGCTTCCAAGGCCGCGACTACCGGCTGACGGATGTACATGGGCATGTGGTGCGGGAGCTTCTCGCTTGAGCGATGATCATCCTTCAGAATGCGGTTGCGTCAGAAACTCATGCGTTTTCCGGACGTGTGATTAAGTGGTCAGCGAAGACCCAATTAAATCACCAACGTTTCGTCGACCTTGGGCCGTCCCATCCACAGCGGAGTTGTCACGAACCAGGCGATTGCCGCCAGCAACATCATCAACTTGGTGTGCGATAGTGTAATCTGGCCGGCAACGAACAACACCGGCGCCAATGCCGTTGTAGCCAGCGCCGCCCACGAGACGATTTGCAAAATAAGTCTCATGCGCGATTTCGACGTTGATAGAGATAGCTTAAAGCGATGTACAGCCCTGCCGCGACAAACCAACCCGGCAAGCCCACGAAAAAGATCTTGTCCTTGCCAAAATACGCCACAAGCGCGCAACAAGTAACGAGGGTCGCAAGCCAAGTCAATCCGGCAGCCCAGTTGAAACGGTCCCCAACGAATTCGGCGAAGTCACTTCGCAACCTGAGCTTGGGAATGAGATAAAAGTCGGCAAAGATGATCGCGCCCATCGGCATCAAGAGCAAGCCGTAGAGCGCGACGAAGTCGAGAAGTTTCATCGCGATGGCGGGAAACATGCCGGCCACCGTGGCGATTAGGCCCGCCGCGAACGTTACCTTCGCGCGTGATGCCGACGGAACGATGGCCTGGAACGCGAGGCCCG
This sequence comes from Lacipirellulaceae bacterium, assembly GCA_035249585.1. Lineage (GTDB taxonomy): Bacteria > Planctomycetota > Planctomycetia > Pirellulales > Lacipirellulaceae > JABDGM01. Next base: position 4,000 of record DATFGJ010000213.1, on the reverse strand, counting down.
CGCGATAAATTGTGGGATTGGCCGTGGTCCAGCCGGCCAGTATCACGCACACGAGCCCGGCCACCCCGCAAGCCTGGTAAGCGAGCGGCCCGGGCAGGACGCTGGTGTTCGCCGGGTCATTGTGCAGTTGCAAGGCATACAAGAGCGATGCAGCGATCCAGGCGATGTAATGCCCAAGAAACATCCCCGATGCCGTGGCCACGCCGTACCAGCTCTTGCGCGCAAATCGCAAGATCGACAAATCGCTCATTCCGATGTGCATCGCCATGTTGCAGAACCAGGCAAAGAACATCACGTGCCAGAACGTGAATTTCACCTGGCCGGGCTGCGGCTCGCCCCCTTTCCAGAGGTGCGTTGTGGCAAAATGCCACAAGTCGGCGGCCGAACCGATCTGAGCGTTCGTGGCGTCGATGAATTGGCGCATTGCCACGAGGCCGAACGCAATGAACATGAGCGTCATCCAGGGCGCGGCGATGTTCGCCACGCGGGCGACAAAAGCGTAACCGTAAACTGCCACAACCGCTGTGAGCAGCCCAACGGCAAACACCGCGGCGATCCAGCCGACGTTTACGGATTCCACGCGTCGCGTGTGCTCGGCCTCGATTAAACCGAATGTGTCCAGCGACTGATAAACACCTTCCGGCAGCGGGAAGGGCGCAACGTCGTTGAGCTGCGGCGGCGCGAAATCGACCCACACGCCGACGGCGGTGGCCGAAACCGTGACCATCGCCCCGGCGAGAAAGCAGAACATCACGCCGTTCGCGAGATTGTACAGCGTCACCAATCCGCGGCCGCAGATTCTTTCAGCCTGATAGTAAAGCGTGAGACGGGCCCGCGTCGCGATCGGCGCAGTTAGCAGCGTCCAACTCAATACGGCCAGCAGATTTCCGACCAAGAGGCCGACGAGCAAGTCGAACGCGCTCACGCCGGCGGCCACGAACAGCGGGCCGATCATGAGTTCCGTGCCGGCCGTGTGCTCGCCGGCGTACATGCCGACGAAGCTCTTGAAGCCCAAGAGCGCCCGCTCGGGCACCCGCTCGCGTTCAAACTCGTCGCCTACGGTCGCTGCGTCGTCCGCCATAGCGCGTGAACCAGGTTTTAGAGCCTCTAACAATATGAACCGCCAAAAACGCCAAGAAGTCCGAAGAAGCCCATTGTCTTACTTGGCGATCTTGGCGTTCTTGGCGGTTTCATTCCTCTTAGATCGGCAGGTTTATGAACGTAACGGGAAGCGGTATAGTCCTAAAAGTTGGCACGAAAGTGTGAGTCAGGATAACGAGCGCAACGACTTCTGGTCTAGCAGAGTTTCATGACGAATTCGGAAAGACAAATTGAGCGGGCGTACGGCTTGGCACGAGAGCAATTCGCAGAGCTGGGCGTCGACACCGAGCTGGTGCTCGAGCGGCTTCGGGCCGTCAGCATTTCCCTACATTGTTGGCAAGGGGATGACGTCGGCGGGTTTGAAGGCCGCCAAGGTGCGCTTGACGGCGGGCTTGCCGTGACGGGCAATTACCCCGGCAAGGCCCGCTCGGCCGACCAGCTGCGCGGCGACCTCGAGTGCGCGCTGCGCTTGATTCCGGGCAAACACCGCGTGAATCTTCATGCGATCTACGCCGAGACGGGCGGCGGCTCGGTGGAACGCACTGACCTGGAGCCAAAGCATTTCAGCGGCTGGATCGACTGGGCTCGGAAGCAGGGTTTGAAGCTCGACTTCAACCCCACGTTCTTTTCACACCCGCTGGCGGCGAGCGGGTTGACGCTGAGCCATTCCGACGAAGCGATCCGCCGGTATTGGGTCGAGCACGGCCGCGCGTGCCGGCGGATCGGAGCTGCGATGGGGCAAGCTCTCAGCTCGGCGTGTGTCACCAACGTCTGGATCCCGGACGGTTCGAAGGAGGCGCCGATCGACCGCCGCCTGCCGCGCGAGCGGCTGCGGAGGTCGCTCGATGAAATCTTTGCCGAAAAACTCGACCCGCGGCACAATCTCGACTCGGTCGAATCGAAGCTGTTTGGCATCGGTTCGGAGAGCTACGTTGTCGGCTCGCACGAGTTTTATCTGGGCTATGCGATCGAGCGCGGCGTACTGCTGTGCCTTGATTCGGGGCATTTCCATCCCACGGAATCGGTGGCCGACAAGATTTCCTCGGTGCTCACCTGGGTCAAGGATCTTCTGCTGCATGTAAGCCGCGGCGTGCGCTGGGACAGCGACCACGTGGTTATCCTCTCGGACGACCTGCGGGCAATGATGCAGGAGGTAGTTCGCGGCGGCTTTCTCGAGCGGACGCGCATCGCGCTCGATTATTTCGACGCCAGCATCAACCGCGTGGCCGCGTGGGTCGTCGGCACACGGGCAACGTTGATCGCCCTTTTGGCAGCGCTCTTGGAGCCGGTCGACTCGCTGTGCAAGTTGGAGGCGGATGTCGACTTCACGGCCCGCCTGGCCATGCTCGAAGCGCTGAAGAATCTGCCAGTCGGAGCAGTTTGGGATTACCACTGCGCGGCAAGCAGCGTTCCCGCCGGCGCCACATGGCTCGATGAGGTGCGCAAATACGAACGCGACGTCCTCAGCCGGCGGTAGCCGAACCCCTTGCGGCTCCCCCCTCGGCGCTCAGCTGATCTTCCGCAACCCACCTGGCTTGTTTTCGGCCACCTAGTATGCTAATGTACACCACACATGGCGAAGCTATCGGCTGTTAGCTGTCAGCTGTTGGCCAGGCAGAGAAATCGTCGATTCATTCCGAAGGCGTTTGCGCTACCGCTTCGCGCCGAGGGGCACATTTGCAACCTGTGTCCAAAAACGCGACAGAGGCGCAAAACCCACACCCAAGAATTTTGCGCGCCTGTCAATGCGGCGAACCGGAGAGATTGGACAAACCCAAATTGCATCAGATGTCCAAAAGTATGTGGGGGGAATATTGGACATCTGATCACCACCTTGAAGTTGCGCAAGCTGGGAAACCAGCGCAACAACCCGAAGCGTAAGCGAGGGCGGCAACTGAGGCATCAGGATATTGTGCTAACGAATTTCGCCCCACCAGGAGAGAGTTTTGTCACCCCCCGAGGCGAAATTCAGATAATTTCGCCCCACTATGACACTCGAACTGCCGAGCCACAAACGACTTGCGCGGGCGCGCTGGGGCGAAATTCGCCGAATTTCGCCCCAGTAAAAAAAAGAAAAAATATGAGTGAGGCGAAATTCATGCGCCTATTCCCAAACCGCTCGGGTGCCACTGCTGGCTGGTCCAGCAGTGCTGTATTGCTGAGGGACATAAAGTTGTCAGCATCCAAAAGCTCTGCCCGCGGCGCTCTACTCGCCGGCGGCGCCCGCCGGCTCACTTGCGCGGGCAACTTCCACAGCGTACGTGTGCGTCGGCCCGTGCATGTTCGAACGGAACACGATCCACTTTCCATCGGGCGTGAACATCACGTTCGGTTCCAGCTCGTAATCATGCTGCGACATATCCACCAGCCGCTCGGCGCGGAGAATGCCTACCTTCACCTGATCGGCCGCCTTTTCGGGCAAACCCTTCATCGCAATCAGCTCCGGCCGGAACAGGTAGATCCACTGGCCGTTACCGGGCGGGTCAAGCCGGGTGTGGCTGGGCGTCATGGCGGCGACGCTGTCGGGCCCGCCGCCGTCGCCGGCAAACAGCGAGCCGTCCGGCGAGGCGTTGTAATGCACCGACCATTCCTGGCGCTGGTGATGATACCACCTTCGCGCGCCGCTCTCGAGGTCGTACCCAGCCAGCCAGAACACCAGGCTTCGCGGCGTTTGCAAATCGTACCAGATTGTTTTCCCATCGTTGCTGAAGAACTCGTGCCCGGCGATTTCCATGTCCATGGTTCGCGGGTGCACCAAGCGCAGATCGGAGCCATCGGTGCGGATCAGCCAAACGCGATCGACATAGTGCCACGGCCCTTCGTGGCAGAAGAGAATTTGGTTCGGATCGGTGGGAGAGCATTGGAGGTGGTTCAGCCAATCGTTGCTGCGGTGAATGAT
>DATFGJ010000212.1:0-10847 GCA_035249585.1 Lacipirellulaceae bacterium | reverse complement strand
GGCGCTGCTCGCGCCGGGCGGCGTAATCAACCCAAAGTTGGTCCTCCACGTCGTGTAGTCTTCGTCGGTGACCATCCCAGGTGTAACGCCGTCGCCCTCGTTCTGCAGCTGCGTGTTCGTGCCGAGCAGTTTCCGCCAGATTACATAGTCGGCCGCGTCCACAACGCCATTGTTGTTGTAATCGCCGGCCACGCCCCCTGGCGGGGCCAATGGAACCAGGCTGAAGGTACCATTACTGTTCGTGATCGCTTTCCAGCTGCCACCCGGACTGAAAACCTGCACCAACTGGCCTGTGAGAAGAGGATCGTCACTCGTTGTGCTGATGGCACTGTTGGCGACGTACAAATTGCCGGCCGCATCGAATTCAACCTGCGCGCCTGAGTTGTGGGCGCCGTTGTCGCCGAGCGTAGTAATGTTGATTACGTTGGTGATCATGCCGCCTTCGACTGTGATGTCGGGAATGCCCTCCTCATCAAGCGGAACGAGATAAACGGCCCCCTCGCCAAGTCCGACGCTCGCGCCCACATCGGCGCCGTTCTTGTGCAGGACCAGGTATTTTCCATCAGGCGAGATGGTGATGTCGCGAGTGCGGCGGAATATGTCAGTATTTGGATCTACGTCCGTAGTTACGAGGTCAAGTCCGTTGTCGATCGTAAATTGGATGGACGACCACAACAACTCGGGCGCACTGGCATCCGACCCGTCCAAAGCGGCATCAATGATTGCCACGCTGGCGGAGGTGTCCCCGTTGGAGCGCGGCTGATTGACGTACCAATGTCCGTAGCGCTCGCTGTAGTACATCCCGGTGGCCACGCCCGTAACAAAAGTGCCGATCAAATTTACGCTTCCATCCGAGTTGGTAGGTATGGCCTCGACGTCGACGACGAGTGTCGGTGCCATCGCATCGTAGTTCGTCGCACTGCCGACGTCGTGTCTCCAGATACTATTCGTGTCGTTGTTCGGGACGGATAACTCCGCGTCGAGATCTTCGTCCATGACCCACAATGTAAGATCAGTGCCCACGGTGCCCGTCGAGTACACCTTTCCTCCAGCGGAGCCATGCAGTGGAATGCGGCCGAACTCATCCGACTCCTGACTATAGATGCCGCCGCTAGGACCAGTGCCAGCGCCGTCCGCGATTGGATTTCCATCGGCGTCGACTCCGCCAAGCACCAGCCCGCCCATCGTGAGGTCGCGAGATGCCCATTTGACGCCGCCATGAGAATCCGACCAGTCAGCAATGAGCAGATTACCGCTGTCATCAAAGCTCAAACGCCACGGCGAGGAATTACTAACGGCGACTAAAAAACCTGGCGCCTTCGCTTGAGACGTGTCGTTGGGATCGGTGACCGGCGCAAATGTCGGCAGGCTGACGCCTTTCATGTCGGCTGTGAGCGCGTAAATTCCGTCGCCCATTTCCCGACCCGACTTCGTCGCTACGGGTTGCCCGTTCCCGACATACACGGCGCCAAAGTACGACAGATTGGACGGATCGGTCACCACTCCTAAACCCGTGGGCAGCGTGAAGTCGTCGAACGTATTGGCCGGATCGGTAATCGAGGTCCAACTTTCGGCAGCGCTCTTCGAGACTTCAATCGAGAACGTGGTGAAGCCTTCCATTGGGAAAGTATGCCGGCCGGCCACGGGCGTGGCGATATTGAACGGATTGCCGCCGTCGCGGAGGATGGTCACCGAATCGGCCGGCTCGTTGAGCACAAATTCCCAGTTGGTGCCCTCTGTGTTCCGTACGTTCGCCGCATAAGGAACGGCCAGCGCGATCGAGCAGCTGGCTACTGCAAGCGCTAACATAAATGGGCGAATAAATAAGCGATTCAGTCGCATCATGGAAGCCTCCAATAAACCAAAGTCGATGATCTAGGCTGGGGATCCTGAGTGGCGGGTGCGCAAGCAAACAAACGCACAATTTGCACACGGTGGCGCGTGGCGCAATAGACGAATTGCTGCCGGTTCTCGTTGAACGTCTCTTTCAATCGGGATCGAGGTGGATTGACTTTTTACGAAAGCAACATTCTTTCGCGAGAGACGGACGGGGATGGAGTTTCCCCGTGCCCGTCGCTCAACTCTCCACGACTTCCAAAGATGCCCCGCGGACGCGCCAGATACTTATTGAAAAAGCCGACGCGCGTGGAAGCCTGCCCGCTCCCTGGTTGCGCCGCTAAGCCCGGCTGCAATTAAATACCCAACATTTCGCGGAAGCTCACTGCCAGCGCTATTGTATCGATGAGAATTTCGCTGGACCCATCCAAATACGAATTCTTTTCTCTTTTTCGCGCACAGGCTCAAATCAACGCGTTCGTGCCCGCTGTGAATAGCAGGCCCCTGGACTGCGATCGAGTACCAAAAGAGCGCAACAGCGACGGGATTAGACCGGCTGCGGCCGGATATTACGAAATACTGCACGTGAGCAAGAATTCAACTGTGTGCCGATCAGCTCGAATTCACGCTTTTAGAAGCTTCCTCAGCACGGTTTGCAAGATACCGCCGTTGCGGTAGTAGTCGAGCTCGACGGGCGTGTCGATTCGCACGGTGGCTTCGAATTCGTTGCGGTCGCCGCGGGCACTGGTGGCCACGACCTTCAGTTTTTGCCGCGGCCGCAGGCTATCGCCAAGGTCCGGAATGTCGAACAGCTCTTCGCCGGTGAGGCCGAGCGACTGCCAAGTGGTGCCGGCCGCAAATTCCAGCGGCAGCACGCCCATGCCCACCAGATTGCTGCGGTGGATGCGCTCGAAGCTCGCCGCGAGCACCGCGCGCACGCCCTGCAAGAACGGGCCCTTGGCCGCCCAATCGCGGCTGGAGCCGCTGCCATATTCGGCCCCGGCCAACACAACCAGCGGCACGCCCTCCGCCTTGTATTTCATTGCCGCGTCGTAAATCGACATCACTTCGCCATTGGGCAAATGCCGCGTAACGCCGCCTTCCGTGCCAGGCGCGAGCAGATTGCGGATGCGGATGTTGGCGAACGTGCCGCGCGTCATCACGCGGTCGTTGCCGCGCCGCGCGCCGTAGCTGTTGAAATCGCGCGGCTCGACGCCGAGCGACATGAGGAATTTGCCGGCCGGGCTGTCTTTGGCGATGGAGCCCGCCGGGGAAATGTGGTCGGTCGTCACGGAATCGCCAAGCGCCGCCAGGCACCGCGCGCCTCGAATCGGCTGGATGGGGCCGGGCTGCGGGGCGATGTCGACCAAGAACGGAGGCTCCTGGATGTACGTGCTGCCCGGGTTCCATTCGTACAGCTCGCCTTCGCTTGTGGGCATCGCGTTCCACTTCGGATTCTTGTGCCAGATGTCTCGGTATTGCTCTGTGAACATCTCGGGCAGTACGCAGCGCTCGACGACGGATTGCACTTCCTGGTGCGTCGGCCATATATCGCGCAAGTAAACCGGCGCTCCTTGCGCGCCTGCGCCCAACGGCTCTTTTTCAAAATCGATGTCCGTCGTGCCGGCCAGCGCGTAGGCGACCACGAGCGGCGGGCTTGCCAGATAATTGGCTTTCACGTCGGGGTTGATTCGCCCCTCGAAATTGCGATTGCCCGAGAGCACGCCGGCCACCACCAGATCATTTTGCTTCACCGCCTGTGAGATTGGCTCGGGAAGCGGGCCGCTGTTGCCTATGCACGTGGTGCAGCCGTAGCCGACCGTGTAGAAACCGACTTGTTCCAAGTAGCGCTCCAAGCCGGCCTTCTGGAAGTAATCCGTAACCACGCGCGAGCCGGGGGCCAGGCTCGTCTTCACGTGCGGCGGCACCTTGAGGCCTTTCTCCACGGCTTTCTTCGCGAGCAAGCCGGCGGCAACCATCACGCTGGGATTGCTCGTGTTGGTGCAGCTGGTGATGGCGGCAATCACCACGTCGCCATGCTTGAGCGGGAAGCTTTTACCTTCGGACTCGATGGGCACGCCGCTGAAACCGGGATCCGTTGGGCGCGCGGCAGGCGTGGGATGAGCCGCCGATCGCGGCTCGATCTTGTGTCCGCCTTCGCCCTCCCAGCGCCCTTCCGGCGAGCCATTCGTTTGCGGCCGCTTTCCATAAACGCTCGCGAGAGCCTGTCGCCAGGCCGGCTTCATGTTCGAAAGCGGCACGCGGTCCTGCGGCCGCTTCGGCCCCGCAAGGCTTGGCTCGACGGTCGACAAGTCGAGCCGGATCACTTGCGAAAATGCCGGGATCGGTGCGCTGTCGGTACGGAAAAGTGCCTGTTCTTTGGTGTAGCGCTCGACGAGGTCGATTTCCTGCTTTGTTCGGCCGGTTTGGCGCAAATAGCCCAGCGTCTGCTCGTCGACGGGGAAGAAACCCATTGTTGCGCCGTACTCGGGCGACATGTTGCCGATTGTCGCGCGATCGGCCACGGCCATCGTGGACACGCCGGGACCGAAAAACTCCACGAACTTGCCGACGACCTTTGCCTTTCGCAAAATCTCGGTCACGGTCAGCACGAGGTCCGTCGCAGTCGCACCCGACGGCAGCTGCCCAATTAGCTCCATGCCAACCACCTCAGGCAGCAGCATGTAAATTGCCTGACCGAGCATCACGCCCTCAGCCTCGATCCCGCCGACTCCCCAACCCACGACGCCCAATCCGTCGATCATCGTCGTGTGACTATCAGTGCCCACGAGTGAATCGGGAAACGCCACTGTCCCGACGCGATCGTTGCCGAGGAAAACAACCTTTGCCAGGTATTCGAGATTCACCTGATGCACGATGCCGGTGCCCGGCGGCACCACGCGAAAGTTGTTGAAGGCCTTCTGACCCCAGCGCAGAAACTCGTAGCGCTCGCGATTGCGCGAGAATTCCATGTCAATGTTCAGTTCGAGCGCGTCGGCACGATTGAAGTAGTCGACTTGCACCGAGTGATCGATCACCAGGTCGACCGGCACCAGCGGATTGATCTTTTTCGGATCGCCGCCGAGCCGCTTCATGGCCGCGCGCATTGCCGCCAGGTCGACAACGCATGGCACGCCGGTGAAATCCTGCAGAACAACGCGCGCCGGCTTGAACGGAATTTCCACTTGCGCGGGTGCGGCCGCGTTCCAACCGGCCAGCGCCTTCACGTCGGCTTCCGTGACTTCGTAGCCGTCGCAGTTTCGGAGGAGCGATTCGAGCAAAACACGAATCGAGTAGGGCAGGGCGGCCATGCTGCCCAGCCCGGCGTCCTCCAATTTCGAGAGTCGATAGATGCCCGCTTTGCCAGCGCCGGTTTCAAATGTGTCACGGGCTGCAAAGGGGTCGGGTTTAAGCTTCGCGGCAGTCATCGCGGCATCCTGTTCGCTGGGGAATTATTGATGTTTGATTGGAAAACTTCACGCCGCGATCGAGATTAGGTCACTTACCCGGCCTCCCGTTGGTCGGCCTGCGTTTAGTTCGCCAATCAAGCTCAATCGACACCACAATCATATCGCGACCGCTGGCCGCGCGACAGCTGCTACCTGCATTGTGTGGGAGGCGTCTCTGATGCCGATTATGCGCCGTTACGGCATGAAGCTGTCGATTCAGTGAACCGACCGCCTGCGATGGTGTCGCTAACGGAAGCGACACCATTGCGGTCTGGCCGGGAACCAAACAGCCACTTTTAGCATCCGACACCGGCATCGCCAAGCCGCGCGATCATCATTAAAATAGACGGCCCTGTTAGCGCTAAAGTTGTCTGCCCGGACTGAAATCTTACCCCGAAGTTTCCTCGCCCCATGCGGCGACTGCACAGAGAATCGCTCTCCATGAACCAGCGTGTTTACAATTTTTCCGCCGGCCCGGCCGTGCTGCCGGAGCCGGTGCTTGCCGAAGTGCAGCGCGACCTCTTGGCGCTGCCCGGCGTCGGCGCATCGATCCTAGAGATTAGCCATCGCAGCAGCACGTTTGAGAATATCATCGCCCAGGCGGAGTCCAATCTGCGCCAGTTGCTGGCCATTCCCGACAATTATGCCGTGCTGATGCTGCAGGGCGGGGCCCGGTTGCAATTCTCGATGATCCCGATGAATCTCTTGGGCGACGCGCGACGCTCGTGCGATTACCTCGTGACCGGCTCGTGGAGCAAGTATGCGGCTCAGGAAGCAGTGAAGTTCGGCGAGACGCGCATCGCATGGGACGGCAAATCGACGAACTACGATCGCTTGCCGACGGCTTCCCAATTGCAACTCGCCCCGAAAGCGGCCTACCTTTACTACGCGTCGAACGAAACGATTCAGGGCGTGCAATTTACCGCCGAGCCCGCCGCGGCTGGCAACGTGCCCTTGGTGTGCGACGCATCGAGCGATTTTCTGAGCCGGCCAGTGGATGTGCAGAAGTACGGCCTGTACTACGCATGCGCCCAGAAGAATGCCGGCCCTGCCGGACTCACGATCGTCGTCATTCGCAAAGACTTGCTCGCGCGCAGCAGCGATAAGCTGCCCGGCTATCTCAACTTTCAAATCCACGCCGAGGCGCAGTCCCTGTGGAACACCGCGCCAACGTTCCCGATTTACGTGCTGATGTTGGTGACAAAATGGCTTATCACGGATATCGGTGGCCTTGCCGCCATGGAGTCAATTAACCGCCGCAAGGCCAAGCGGCTGTACGACGTTATTGATGAGGCGGGCGGGTTTTACGTCGGCCATGCGCAGCCGACATTTCGCTCGATGATGAATGTTTCGTTTCGCCTGCCCAGCGAGGAGCTGACCACAAAATTCCTCGCGGGCGCCGAAGAGCGCGGCATGACCGATTTGAAGGGCCACCGCTCAGTGGGCGGCATTCGCGCGTCGATTTACAACGCGATGCCGGTGGCCGGCGTGGAAAAACTGCGCGATTACATGCTGGAGTTCCATCGGCAACACGCGAAGTAACCGGATTAGCGTCGGCGGCAACGCCGACCTAAATCGGTACCGCCTTCACACCGACATTCGGCCTTGCGGCCGATGCTAAACAATTATGCCCCGCGTCATCGTTCTCGACACGCTCGCCAAGGAAGGCCTCGACATGCTGGCGGCCGCGCCGAGCATCGAGCACGAAGTGCGCACGGGGCTCAAGGGCCCTGCGCTTCGCGCGGCGCTGGCCGAGTTCGACGGAGCGATCTGCCGCAGTGGCGTCTCGATAACTGCTGACGCCCTCGAAGCCAATCGCCGGCTCAAGGCGATCGTCCGCGCCGGCGTGGGCACCGACAACATCGATAAGGACGCGGCCACGCGCTGGGGGATTGTCGTGATGAACACCCCCGGCGGCAACACGCTGAGCACGGCCGAGCATACGATCGCGCTGATGCTCGCGCTGTCGCGCAATATCGCGCCGGCATATCAAAGCCTTCTTGGTGGCAAGTGGGAGCGCAACAAGTACATGGGCACGTAGGTCGCCGGCAACACGCTCGGCATCGTCGGCCTGGGGCGGATCGGCGTCGCGGTGGCCAAACGGGCCCGCGCGCTGGAAATGAAGGTGCTCGGATACGATCCTTTCCTGTCGCGCGATAAAGCGCAGGAGCTGGGCATTGAGCCGGTCGATTCGGTCGACGCACTCCTGCCGCGAGTCGATTATCTCACTGTCCACACGCCGCTGACGGATGAAACGCGCGGACTTATCGGCCCGGCCGAGATCGAGAAGATGAAGCCCGGCGCGCGGCTAATTAATGCGGCGCGCGGCGGCATCTACGACGAGGCAGCGCTGGCGGCCGCGCTCAAGTCGGGCCGGCTCGCCGGCGTAGCGCTCGACGTGTACGCCACGGAGCCGTGCACCGATAGCCCGCTGTTTGGCATGCCCGGCGTTGTGTGCACGCCTCATCTGGGCGCAAGCACTGAAGAGGCGCAAACCCAAGTCGCTACGGAAGCAGTCGAGCTTCTCGTGGCGTATCTCACCACGGGTGCTATTCGCCACGCGGTAAACGTGGCGGCCCTCGACGCAAAAACGCTTGCTTCATTGCGCGGCTATTTGGACGTGGCTTATCGCTTGGGAATCTTGCTGCGCAGCCTGGAGCCGGGCGGCTTGAAATCGTGCCGCTTGCTCTACCGCGGCGAGATCGCCGACAAAGATACCAAGGTTCTCACAGCCGTGTTTGCCGCCGGCCTGTTGCAGGGTGCGCTGGACCAAGAAGTGAATCTTGTGAACGCCGAGCTGCTGCTGCGTCAGCGAGGCATCAAGCTCGCAGAGGAGTCCCGCAGCGAGATGGGGTCCTTCCGCTCGTCGATGTCGGCCGAGGTGACTACGGACCAGGCCCAGCACCGAGCCACCGGCACGATCTTCGGCCAGCACATGCCGCGGCTCGTGGCGCTCGACGATTTCCGTCTGGAGGCCTACCTAGATGGCTGCCTCCTCGTGTTCCGGCACCGCGATGTGCCCGGCATTATCGGCGCCGTCGGCACAATCTTCGGCCGGCACGCCGTGAATATCGCCCAGATGGCGGTCGGACGGGCCGCACCCGGCGGTGATGCCGTGGGCGTGCTTAACCTCGATGGCCAACCGCCGGTCGACGCCCTGACCGAAGTTCGGCAGCTTCCCGCCATCACGTCGGCCATCGTGGTCAATCTGCCGCCGGCCGGCCAATTGCCACGCTGGCTTCAGTAATTTCCGCGGTATTGCGCCTGCCTGTTCCGGACTGTCACTATCCGGAGCGGCCAGTCCCTTGCCGCCAATGGGCTCACTGTTTGGCCGCGATTCACCCGCTCACAGGTAGTAAAAACCGAATAAATGCGCAATTTGCTCGGCCGGCCGTTTCCAATTCGCGCCCTCAGCGTCGCCCGACCGTAGTCGCCTCCGAACCTGGACCGAGCGACTCGGAGTTTTTTTGCTCCATCTCGCCGCCCCTACAAGAACCCGGTGCTACTTTTTCCAAGAGCCACAATTATCTCTTAACATTGGGTCATGACCGCGAGCCTTTTGTCATGAGCACTGCCATACTCTCCACGCCGTTGTTCGAGCGCATTCACGAAGCCCTCACGGCCAATCCGCATGTGCCCAACCGGCAAGTCCGCGTTGAAGCCGCCGACGGCCGAGTAGTGCTCAAGGGAAGCGTCCGCTCGTTCTTCGAGAAGCAAATGGCGCAAGAGGCGATCCGCCGCGTCGACGGCGTGCAGCTCATCGACAACTTGCTGGAAGTCAACTGGGCGTAAGCTGCGGCTCGACCGGGCTTGCCGGACTCTCGCCGGGTCCTGTTTTCGTGCCCTGCATTTCCAGGTGCGAGCGCTCGGAGCCTTCCTGCTCGCGCCCGAAGCAGACCAGGCACATGTCGTCGACCTGATTGAATCCGTCGACGAAGCGGCTCACGTCTTCCAGAATGTGCTGTCCGAAATCGACGACATCGACGACCGGAGAGCTGAGCTGAGTTTTGAGCCGGTCCAGCCCGTAAAGCTCACGCTGGTTGTTCATTGCCTCGCTGAAGCCGTCGGTGAAAATGGTCACAACGTCGCCCGGCTCGAGAATGTGCGTGTGTGAAGAGTACTCATAGCCCGGCAAGACGCCCAGCGGCAGCCCCGAGACCTCATCGCCGATTTCTTGCACAACGCCGCCGCGGCGGCGCAGCAGCGGCGCCATGTGCCCGGCATTCACGATGGTGAGCTCGCTGGTGCGCGGATTCACCACGGCCGCGATCATCGTTACGAAGCGATCGTGCGTGTCGCGAATCGCGAACATCTCGTTGATTTGTTGGATGGCCTTTGCGGGATCCCTCTCGGTGGCCAGCGCGAAACGCACGTCGGCCGACAAGCGGGCCATCAATAGCGCCGCCGGCACGCCTTTACCCGCTACATCACCCACGATGATCGCAAACCGCCCTTCCGGCAGGTTGACGTAATCGTAGTAATCGCCGCCCACCTGCCGCGCCGCCTGGTAATAGTCGAAGAAGAAATATCCGTCCACCTGCGGCGGCTTGGAGGGCAGCAGCGTCCGCTGCATCCGCCGCGCAAGTTCCAAGTCGCGCTGTAGCGAGCGCTGGGCCAGCACCTGCTCGTGCATCTTGGCGTTGTCGATGGACACCGCAGCCTGGCTCGCCACACCGGCCAAGACTTCCAAATCCTCGTCCGAGAAGCGCGCCCGTTGATTCAGCGTATCGATCTGTATGACGCCCAGCGCCTGCCCATCGGACCCGATCATCGGCGCGCAGATCATCGAGCGAATCGAGTAATCGGCAATGCTCTGCGACATGCCGAAGCGCTCGTCGGTCGCCGCGTCGTGCGAGAGGATCGCCTTCCGCGATTTCATCGCCTCCTCGACGATCGTGCGGCTGATTCGCATCCGCTCATCGTCGTCGCTGCGGCGGCTCTTCACGGCGACGGGCACCAACGGCCCATCGGCCTTTGCCCGCATCACGACGAAGCCGCGATCGGCCTGCACGAAAATCTTGAACAGGCTGTCCAATAACTTCGGCAGGATTTCCTGGACCGAGAGTGTCTTGGCCAGGTTGTGAGAGATCTCGAGGAGGGCCGCCAGCTTTACTTCCGGCTTGGCCGACAGGCGCCAGCTCGCCGAGCCGCCGCTGACGTCGAACGTGGCGACCACACTGGCCCGATTGGCCTGCGTCGTGTCTTCATCATCGACCAACTCCGCGACGCCGGATGCTTCCAGCTGGTCTTCCGGAGACGTTTCGCCGGAATAGAAGCGGAACTCCTGGTCGCAGATCACGAGATGATCGCCGTCGCGGAGCGCCGTCCGCTGCGACACGCGCTGATCGTTAAGAAAGGTGCCGTTGCGGCTGTGCAAGTCTTCGACGAAGAACCGTCCGCGGTCCTGCAGGATAGCCGCATGCCGGCGGCTGACGGCCGGCACATCGAGCGGAAATTCACATTCCGCGCTGCGGCCAATAACCGACAGCTCGCCGTCGAGATCAAATCTGCGGCCCGGCGAGGTGCCTTTGACGAGCTCCAGGAACGCCATATTGATTGACT
>DATFGJ010000211.1:0-7277 GCA_035249585.1 Lacipirellulaceae bacterium | reverse complement strand
GGGACCAGTCGAGTCGCGATGCGTCGAGAAGACGCGCCACGGCGTCGAACCGCTCGGGATGGCGCGGCACAAGCACGAGTTTCAAGCGCGGATGATCGGCCGACAAGCGCTGAAAGATTTCGATGGCGATTTGCTCTTCCGGTTCTTGCGTGCTGCCGGCGAGGAAGATGATGTCGTCGCCCGTGAAGCCGGCCAGTTGGCGCATGGCGGAGGTGCGCGGGTTGTGGCGATCCGTTTGGGCGCCGTCGTATTTGAGTGAGCCGGTTGCGCGCACGCGGTCGGCGGGTGCACCCAGCGCTCGGAATCGGTCTGCGGATTCCGCATTCTGCGCCGCGATGAGATCGATTTGCCGCAATACGCGCGCGACAAGCGGCCGGGCGCGGCAATAGCGCGGAAAGCTGTGGTCGCTCAGGCGGCCGTTGATGATGGCAACGCGCGCTGTGTGCCGTTTCGCGGCGGCGATGAGGTTCGGCCACAGCTCCAATTCGGCAAGCACCAAGAGCGACGGCCGCACGCGCCGCATGGCTCTCGCCGCGGCCCAGCTGAAATCGAGCGGGCAGTAAAACACCGGAAGGTCCGTGTATTTTTTGCGCGCCAGCTCGTAGCCGGCGCGGCTGGTGGTGGAGACCACGAATTGCCAATCGGGGTGTGCGCTCCGCAACTCGCGCAGAAGTGTGGCGACGAGATTGACTTCGCCGACGCTGACGGCGTGAATCCAGACGCATGTGGCGTCGCCGGTGCGCTTGGGGACCAAGCCCAGCAGTTTTTCGCGATAGCCCTCTCGGTATTTTCCGGTGCGCAAGGCTTGCCAAGCGATTAGCGGCGCGCAGACGACAATCGCCGCGAGATAGACCAGGTTTAAAAACCAAGAAACCAAGCGCCCCATGCGGGATTCCTTTCCCACAGACTAAAACAAGTTATATTTACCACGAAGGACACAAAGCACACGAAGATAAATTTCCTGATTTAGTCCTTGGTGTCCTTTGTGTCCTTCGTGGTTAAACTACGCTCCGCCATTTTTATTGCGCAGGCAGCATTGTTTGTATTTTTTGCCGCTGCCGCAGGGGCAGGGGTCGTTGCGGCCGACGCGTGGCTCGCGGTTGCGGATCGGCTCGAGTTTTTTGTCGGCCTCAGTGCCGGCGATGGCGGCTTGCTGCTGACGTTCAATCTCGCTGGCGCCCGGCGCATCTTCCTTGATGGCCTGCGTTTCGACCATCGTGCTGCCAACGAAGCCTTCGTCGAGCTGCTCCATCTTGAAGATAAGGTCGGTCACGTAGTTGCCGACCGAGATCCACATGCGATCGAACAGGGCCATGCCTTCGCGCTTGTATTCCACTTTGGGGTCGACTTGCGCGTAGCCGCGAAGGCCGACGCTGGAGCGCAGGTGGTCCATCGCCAGCAGATGCTCTTTCCACGCGCTGTCGAGTATTTGCAGAAGCAGTGCCCGCTCCATCCGCCGCATCTCGGGGCGGAAATGGTCTTCGACTACTTGGGAAACTTTGCGCCACGCGGCCTCGCGGTCGAGCTTGGCGAGCTCGTCGTTCGAAAGCTCGGCATTGCACGTGTTCTTGAGCCAATCGGTGAGCGCGTCGAGCTTGCCGTTGTGGCCGGTGACGGCGCCGACGGTCGCGGCCGCGCTCGGTTCATCAGCAAACAGCTGTTCGACGCGTTTTTGGGCTTCGGCGGCGACCTCGTTGGCGCGTTCGTTGTTGCGTTTGCTATGGGTGACAAGCAAGCTGCGGATTTCCTCGCGCTGCTTGTTCTTGAGATCCTCGAGCGAGAGCTCCGCGCCGAAACGCCGCTTAGCCCACTCGACAAGGTCCTCGCGCAAAAAACCCTGCCGCTGACCACCCGCGCCGCGGGCCGAATAGCGATAGAGTCCGGCCAGGACAGGATATTCCGACTCGCGCTCATCATACGCCGCGATGGCCCGCTCATGGGCCAGCTCGGTGAACTTGGCCGGCTCGAGATGGCGAGCTTCTTCCGTCGAAAACTCGACGCCGAACTTGTCGTGCAGCCAGCCGCAGGCAGTGCGCACGCCGTAGTCCGGCTCCAGGTAGCGCGCCGCAGATGACAGGTCGATCCGCTCGATCGCTTCGTGGGCCAGCTTGATGAGTTCCTCCGACAAATCTTCGCGGCCGATCTTCTTGAGGTCGCGATCGCGCAGGTTGAGCCCCCAGCGCGTGTTGAGCGTGGTGGCCAGGGCGGCCCAATTCCACTCGCTTTGGTCCTCCTCGTCTGGCAGGTTCTCTTCGATAGCATCGAGCACCTGCGACTCGGCCATCCGGCTGGCCTCGTCGACCGCAAGACGCTCGGCTTCCTTGAAATCGGCGTTGCGGTAGTCCTTGGCGTCGAGCTGCACGTGGAGCTGGTTGCCGGCCGCGGCGGCGAATGTTTCGCTGCCATACGCGGGGTCGAGATACCGGGCCAAGTGCTCGTCGACTTCGCGGCCGATCATCTCCGTAATGAGGTCGCGGCAGTTGATGCCGTCCAGAATCCGCTGGCGATAGCGGTAGACGCGCTTGCGCTGCTCGTCCATTACCTCATCGTATTCGAGCAGGTTCTTGCGGATTTCGAAGTTGCGCTCCTCGACTTTCTTTTGAGCGCCTTCGATGCGGCGCGAGACCATGCGGCTTTCGATGGCCTCGCCCTCCTGCATGCCCAGCCGCGTAAGAAGGTTTTTCACCCACTCGCCGGCGAAGATCCGCATGAGATCGTCTTCGAGCGAGAGGTAGAAGCGGCTGCTGCCGGGGTCGCCCTGCCGGCCGCAGCGTCCGCGGAGTTGCAGGTCAATTCGGCGTGCCTCGTGCCGCTCGGTGCCGATGATGTGCAGGCCGCCGAGTTTTTTGACTTCATCGCCCTCGGCCTTCATGCCTTCACGCTGCTCGATTTCCAAGACGAGCTTGTGCCATTCATCCTGAGGCACGTCGAGGCGGGTTTCGTATTTGTCCTGCAACTGGGCCCAGGCCATCGTTTCGGGGTTGCCGCCGAGGATGATGTCGGTGCCGCGGCCGGCCATGTTCGTGGCGATAGTGACCGCGCTTTTGCGGCCGGCTTGGGCAACGATTTCGGCCTCGCGCTTGTGATGCTTGGCATTGAGCACCTCGTGCTTGATGCCGCGCTTATCGAGCAGGCCGGAAAGGCGCTCGCTCTTCTCGATCGACACAGTGCCCACGAGCACCGGCCGGCCGGGGGGCTGAATCTCTTTGATCTTGTTGCGCGGGATCAGCTCCGTCTGCTTCGACTCCGGCAGCTGCAGCTCGATCGACTTTTCGTCCTCGCGGCGAACGTTGCCTGAGACGATCGAGCCGTCCGTGAGCTGCACGCTGGTCCAGCGGTTAATGCGTTCGATCTCGTCGGCGATGGCGGTGAACTTTTCCGGTTCGCTGCGATAAATCACGTCGGGATGGATCGTGCGCCGCAGCGGCTTATTGGTCGGCACGCCGATCACGTCGAGCTTGTAGATTTTCCAGAACTCGCTGGCCTCAGTGAGGGCCGTGCCCGTCATGCCGCAGATCTTGCCGTAGAGCTTGAAGAAGTTCTGCAGCGTGATTGTGGCTAGCGTCTGGTTCTCTTCCTTGATGGGCACGCCTTCCTTGGCTTCGACAGCCTGGTGCAGACCGTCGCTCCAATGCCGGCCGGGCATGAGGCGGCCCGTAAACTCGTCGACGATGACCACCTCACCATCTTGCACCACATAATTGACGTCGCGCTTGTAGAGATGATGCGCCTTGAGGGAATTATCGATGAGGTGCGGCCACTGCATATTGCCGGCCGTGTAAAAGCTTTCGACACCGGCCAGGCGCTCGGCCTCTCGCACGCCTTCATCGGTGAGGTTCGCGGTATGCTCTTTCTCTTTGACTTCGAAGTGGACGTCCTTCTTGAGCTGCCTGGCCACTTTGTCGGCCCGAGCATACTTGGTGACGTCATCTTCCGCGGGACCGGAAATAATCAGCGGCGTGCGAGCCTCATCGATGAGGATGTTGTCCACTTCGTCGATAATCGCGAAGTGCAGCGGCCCTTGCGCTTGTTGGTGCTGCTTAGGATAGCGTTCATCGCCGCGGGCGGCGATGCGCATGTTGTCGCGCAGATAATCGAAACCGAACTCGTTGTTGGTACCGTAGGTGATATCGCAGTCGTAAGCCTTTTGGCGCTCGCCGGAGCCCATGCCGCTTTGGATCGCGCCCACGGTGAGGCCCAGGCCGGTGTAAAGCGGGCCCATCCATTCCATGTCGCGACGGGCCAGGTAATCGTTCACTGTCACCACGTGCACGGTGCCGCGTGGATGCGACTCGTCACCGTCTTGGACGTAATGGACGACCTTCAAGGCGTTGAGGTATGCCGGCAGCGTGGCCACGAGCGTCTTACCTTCGCCGGTGACCATTTCGGCGATGTTGCCTTCGTGCAGGATCATGCCGCCCATCAGCTGCACGTCGTAATGCCGCAGGCCGATGAAGCGGCGACCCGCCTCGCGGCAGACCGCGAACGCTTCGACGAGAATGTCGTCAAGCGTTTCGCCCGCCGCTAACCGCCGTCGGAATTCGACGGTTTGAGCGCGAAGCTCGTCATCGGTCATCGCATGGTATTTGGGCTCCAGTGCGCCGATGGCCTCGACCTTGGGCTGCAGTCGCTTCAGGAAGCGCGCGTTGGCGGAGCCGAAGAGGCCCGTGATGGCCCGCTCGAATCGGCCCAACGTGGCGTTGCCGATCCCGGTGAGGATTTCCCAGATGCGTTCGAGAATTTCCATGATCTATTTTTACGATGCCGATGCGCGGGAAGGATCGCGCTGAGGGGCGGATGAATCGTAGCCGCCGGCAAAGCGTTGCGGACGGCCCGGCAATCGGCAGGATAGGCTCTAAAGCGCGTAACGTGGCTCCGCCAAAAAGTTTATTGCGATTGGCGCACTGGGTCAAGCGCGGTTGCGGGGGGCTCGGAAGCCTTCAAACTGCGCTCGACATGCGGTGTAGCGACGTGCAGCTCATTAGTCCCCGGCCGTATACCGCCATTGGCTCCCGACGCCTTTGCCATCGTCGCGCCGAAGGGTCGGGAATCGTTGGCATATCCGACCTTCGACTTGTACGGACTTCCAGACCGAAGAAGTCGCACCGATACTTGAAGACTCCGTTCGGCTGCGACCCGGCACACGGCAAATCCGTGTGCCGTGTGCCCGCACGGCCGAAGCCCGACCCCAGAATCCGGAGCCGACGTGCCCAAAGCGCTTTTTACCACAGACATCTGCGGGCAGATGATTCTGCTAGGCACCGGCACGAGCGTTGGAGTGCCGGCAATCGGTTGCGGCTGCGATGTGTGCCGCAGCACGAATCCGCGCAATCACCGCACGCGTTCTAGCGCGATCCTGGGTTTGCCACAGGGCAACCTGTTGATCGACACGTCGCCGGACCTGCGAGAGCAGCTGTTGCGCGAGCAAGTCGGGATCGTTCATGCGGTGGTGTACACGCACGAGCACGCGGATCACGTTTTCGGGCTGGATGACTTGCGGCTGATGCAATTTCATTTGGGCGGACCAGTGCCGCTGTATTGCGAGGCGCGAGTCGAGGATCGCATCCGCAAGTCATTCGACTACGCGTTCAGGCCGCCAGCCGAGCAGCACGCCGGGGCTGTCCCACAACTGGTGTTTCGCCGCATCGGATTGGAGTCGTTCGACGTGCTTGGCGCACGAGTGACACCGATTCGCTTGATGCATGGCAAGCGGCTGGAGATTCTGGGCTTTCGCATCGGCAACGTGGCGTATTGCACCGATGCCAGCGAAATTCCAGCGGAAAGCATGGAACGGCTTGCCGGCCTCGACGTGCTGGTGCTCAACGCGCTGCGCCCGCGCGGCCATGCCACCCATTTCAGCTTGGAAGAAGCGACCGCGATTTCGCGCGCACTTGCGCCGCGGCAAACGTATTTCACGCACATGAGCCATGAACTCGAGCATGATTCGACGAACGCCTCCCTCCCGCCGGGCATGTTGCTGGCGTATGACGGACAGAGGATTGCGCTCGCGTGACGAGTCATCCATCCATAAAAAAGCCCGGCCAAGACGGCCGGGCTATGTGAGCGTCGTCAGGCTGTACTAACTATTGCGAAATGGCCGCTTGGGGGACGCCTTCCATTGGGTGGGCGATTGCTACGCGATTGCCGCCCAACAGGTCGAGATAGTCGACCGTGATGTCCAGTGCTTCCTCGCCGTAGCCGTCCATTTCGTAGACCGGGCGGGTCGGGTCCGTCATGTCGTCGAACAGCTCTTCCTGTTCTTTCTCAGCATCCAGCTCTTTGCGCTCGGCCAGGAACTTTTCCAAGTTGAGCGTCACCGTCTTGCGATCCTTTTGCTCTTCATAGCGGGAAATCTGCTTGGTCGCCTTCTCGAAGTACTCGGATTGCGCAATCCGCTGCTTCGAGCGCTCCCGCAATCCATCGATGAGTTTGGCGTCGACCATGTGGTACATGTCGTGCTGAAGCGGATTCACGCGGTTGAAGGCCAGGGCGTGATCCAAATCGGACTCGCCAACGTCGAGGTGCGTTGTGAGTGACGGCAGCTCGATATCGGAAACAACGCCGCGGTTCTGCGTGCTATCGCCGCCGGGCCGGTAGAACTGCTGGATCGTGAGCTTCAGCGCGCCCATGTTGGGAATCTCGCGGATGCGGAACAGCGCTTCACCCAGGTTGAACAGCTGCTGCACCGTGCCTTTGCCGTGCGTGGCATGGTCGCCGATTACGACACCTCGGCCATAGTCTTGAACGGCACCCGCAAAGATTTCGCTCGCGCTGGCGCTGAACTTATTGATGATCACCACCAGTGGACCTTCCCAGGCCATGCCGGGCTCCTGGTCCTTGTACGGCTGCGTGCGGCCGTCCGGGCCCTTCACCTGAACCACCGGGCCGTCGTCGATGAACAGGCCGGTCATGTTGACGGCCTCAGTCAATGAGCCGCCGCCGTTCCAGCGCAGGTCGATCACGACCGCGTCGATATTCTGCGTTTTGAACTGTTCGAGCAGACGGCGGACATCGCGAGTCGTGCTCTTGAATTCGGGCAATCCCAGCCGGGCGCCGTCCATGTCCATGTAGAAGCTGGGCAGTTGGATGACGCCGAGTCGGTACGGCGTGCCGTCGGCTTTCTTGCCGCGCTCGATGATCTCGCTGCGGGCCTCGCTGTCCTTCAGCTCGATGCGGTCGTGCGTGATGGTGAGAACTTTGCGTTCCGAATTGTCAGCTGGATCGACTTCCAGCCGCACGATGGTGCCCCGCTTGCCGCGGATCTTTTTCACGACGTC
>DATFGJ010000210.1:0-8964 GCA_035249585.1 Lacipirellulaceae bacterium | reverse complement strand
TGCACGTATGGTTTGACAAAAAAATAGCGAATCTCACGCAGAGGCGCTGAGAACGCAGAGAGTCAGACGGAATGAAAACTTAAGACATTTTGCTGAATACTTATTGTCACTGATGCACACTAATAGCACTTGCGCGAAACTAAATGCGCCGTGTCTGCCTCTGCGATCTCCGCGCCTCTGCGTGAGGCTTTCATTCGGCTTCGAGATCGTAGACGCCTGATGTCTGCATGGATTATCAGTTTTTGATCTGAATCGAGCAAGTCCGGTATGGTTAGGTACTGCCGTCGCCGAAGCCACCGCCGCCGGGCGTTTCCACAATCAATTTGTCGCCGGTGGACACGTTGATTTGGACAATGCCGGACAAAGCGGTAACACCACCATGAGCCCTCTCAAGTCGATTGCTGCCGAGCGCACCGGGTTGGCCACCCGACATTCCATATGGCGGATGCGGACCACGGCGCTGCGTCAGCAGCGACAGCGTGAGGGGCCGCAGAAACTCCAGCTGCCGCACGACGCCATTTCCGCCGCGATTGCGGCCCGCGCCGCCCGACCCGCGGCGAATTGCGAACTCTCGCACTCGTACCGGGTAGCGCCTCTCCAAAATCTCCGGGTCCGTGAGCCTGGTATTCGTCATGTGGACCTGCACCGCGTCGGCGCCTGGCGCTGCAGCCGTCGCGCCACTGCCGCCGCAGATCGTCTCGTAATAGCCAAACGTGGCGTCGCCGAACACAACGTTGTTCATTGTTCCCTGGCTGGCCGCGGCGATGCCGAGCGCACCTAACAGCACATCGACAACGCGTTGCGACGTTTCCACGTTGCCACCGGCCACGGCGGGCGATGTTTCCGGCGTCGGACCCGGCGCGGGATTCAGCAGACAATTGGGCAAAATGATCTCGACTGGTCGCAGCACGCCGTGATTGAGCGGAATGTCTTCATCCACAAGCAGCCGCAGCACGTAAATCACCGCGGCAGTGACAATTGCCCGATTCGCATTGAGATTGCCGTCGATCACCGGGCCTGTGCCCGTGAAATCGATGGTCGCGGCAATCGGTCCGCCGGCTTGATGCACGGTGATCGACACGGAAATTGGCGTGCTCATGCCGTCAGCCACCTCGATGTAATCGGTGAATGCGCGTTTTCCCGGCGGCAACGTGCTCAGCGCCGATCGGATTTTTTGTTCCGCCGCATCCTGGATGTGATTCATGTAAGCAGCAACGACGGGCCAGGAGTACCGCTCGACGAGCGCCAGCAAATCGTCCGCGCCTTGACGGTTGGCGGCGATTTGCGCCGCGACGTCCGCCAGGTTCGTAGCAACGTCGCGCGACGGAAAACGGCCGGACGACAACAACTCGGCTAATTGATCGAAGCGAGATCGGCCTGCCGCAACAATCTTGAAGTTGCGAATCAGCACGCCCTCGTCGGCGAGCTTCTTGGATAGCGGCGGCATCGAACCGGGCGCCATGCCGCCGATCTCCGCGTGATGCGCGCGATTAGCGGCGACGAACAAAAGTTCGCCCGTCGAAGTGTCGTGGATGGGCGTAATCACGGTGATATCCGGCAAATGCGAGCCGCCTGCGTAAGGATCGTTCGTCACAATCACATCGCCCGGTTGCAGCCGCGGGTTGGCGGCGATCGTGTAACGCACCGTTTCTTCCATCGCACCTAAATGCACGGGCACGTGGGGTGCATTAGCCACCAGCCGGCCGTCGGCGGTGAAAATCGCGCAGCTGAAATCGAGCCGCTCCTTGACGTTTACGCTGCTCGCCGTGTTGCGAAGCGTCACGCCCATCTGCTGGGCAATGCTGGCCAGCAAGTTATTGAACACCTCGAGAAAGACCGGGTCCGGCACTGCCGATGCATTGATGTTTCCCAAAGCCGGCGAGCTACCGCTGCCAGAGGCCTTGTCGGCGAGCAGCAATTCACCACCGGACAGAACCTCGGCTTCCCAACCAGGATCGATCACCGTGGTGGTGATCTCCTCGGCGACGATAGCCGGGCCTGCAATTACGACGCCGGCTTCCAAATCGCTGCGTTCGTAGAGTGGCACGTCGCATCGAGCGCCCTCGAAGTACGCGCTAAGACGTTTCCCGGCCGGCGGCGTTCTCCTTGGTCGCCGTTCGCTTCGCGGCAGCGGGTCGGCCACGCGGCCAACAACTTCCACATGTGCCGCCAGAATCTCCAGCGGCCGATTTGCGTGGAGGTACCCGTAGCGCTGCCGGTGAGCCGCATCAAAGGCGGCCGCGAAGTCGTTATTGTCCGGCCACGCAATCGTGAGATAGCTGTCCACGCCGCGATACCGCAGATCGAGCGAGCGGTTTGCCGCCACGCGATCCGGCGGCACGCCTTCGCCGCATATTTCGGCCACGGCTTCACTCTCCAGCGAATCGAGCCGCTGGCGTACCAATGAGAGTGAATCGCGGTCGAGCGGACGTTCGATTCCGCACGAACGATGCCTCATCACGTCGGCCAGCCCGGCGCCGAGCGCACTCAATACACCCGCATCCGGGTGGATCAGGATCTGCTGGATGCCGAGCTCGCGCGCCACAGCGCAGCCGTGCTGCCCGGCGGCCGCACCGAACGCCACGAGCACGTAGTCGGCCGGATACGCGCCCTTGGCGACTGTCACCAGCCGAATGGCGGCCGCCATGTTGGCATTGGCGATCCGCAACAGCCCATCGGCTAACTCATCCAGCGTATAACTTGCGATTTTAAAACCCTCTCCCTCTGGGAGAGGGTAGGGTGAGGGCGCCCCGCGTACAGCCGATTCACCCTCACCCCGGCCCTCTCCCCGAGGGAGCGGGAGGGTGCTTGTTCCCAGCGGATTGGCCGCTTCAGACTTCGGCGAGCTCAGTCGAGCCACGGCCAGTTGTTGAGCCAGTTCGCGCAACCTCTTTTCTGTCGCCACTCGATCCAGTGGAAACGCAAACCGCTCGGGCACAATGCGGCTCAAATAAAGGTTTACGTCCGTGACCGTAAGCGGTCCGCCGCGCCCGTAGCAGGCTGGGCCCGGGTCGGCGCCGGCGCTATCCGGCCCCACGGTGAGCTTTACGCCGTCGAAGCGACAGATCGATCCGCCGCCGGCCGCGACGGTTTCGATGGCCATCGTCGGCGCGACCAGTCGCACGCCGGCTTTTTGCGTTTCATACTCCAGCTCGAAGCGGCCGTCGAAACGCGAGACATCGGTGCTGGTGCCTCCCATGTCGAAGCCGATCGCGCGTGGGAATCCGGCCGCCTGCGCTACGCGCGAGAAGCCGACGACGCCGCCCGCCGGCCCGGAAAGGATGCTGTCCTTGCCGCAAAAATGCTCGGCCGACACCAGCCCGCCGGCCGATGTCAAGAGCCGCAGTTGGCTGCCCGGAAGCGACGAGCGCAGCCGCTCGACATATTCGCGCAGCACCGGATTCAAATAAGCATCGGCAACGGTCGTATCCGCGCGTGCCACCAGCTTCGGCAGCGGCGCGACCGCGTGCGAGACGCTGATCTCGCCGAAGCCAATCTCGCGGGCAATTCGGGCAATGATTCGCTCGTGTTCGTGATGATGATCGGCGTGCAGCAAACAAATCGCGATGGATTCGATGCCGGCATCAAACAGCGCTTGAAGCTGCTGACGCACGGCGGATTCGTTGAGCGGGCTTAGCACTTGGCCGTCGTAGGTCACGCGCTCGTCAATGTCTACGACAGCCGACGTTAGCGTAGCCGGTTTGCGAATCGTCAAGTCGAACAATCGCGGCCGGGCCTGATAGCCGATTTCCAACACGTCACCAAAGCCGCGCGTCGTCATCAGTGCCGTGCGCGCGCCGCTGCGCGTGATGAGGGCGTTCGTTCCGCGGGTCGTGCCTAATCGCAACACGACCGGCGGAATCGGCGACGTCTGCGGGAGGGACAAGAGATAACGAATCGCGATGACCGGCGCTTCCTCGCCCGAGCGCAGTTCGTATGCGCTCCCGGGTGCCGGTTCTTGCGACAGATTTTGGAGGTGCAAGCGGCAGTTCGCTGCGTCGAAGCCTGAGACGACCGTCGTGTCGATCGTCGCCCCAGTAGCGTCGACAAGCGACAGCTGCCAACCCGTCCAGAAATCCGGCGGATCGCGGCGCCGCGCGGGATCCACAATCGCATTGCGACTCGATCCGGCGCCGATCTGTCCCTTGGTGACGCCGGAGCTCAGCAGCTTGTGCCGCCGCAGCGAGCCGTCCGGCGATTTCGCCAGGCAGTCGCAAAATGTTCCGCCGACGTCAATCCAGAATTCCCAGCGCTCTGCGGCCATCGCCGCATTTTACCGCTGGTTTCGGCCGCGTGAAGAAGTTGACATCGAGCGTGCGCTCGATGCGGCGGGCCTGCGCGTGCGATTCCGGGAAACTTGCTGCCGCTGCTGCGGCTGCTTCTTAAAGCGGTATAGCTGCGCGACCGTTCGGCCTTCGGGCGGAATCACAAAAATCTTCGGATCGTCAATCACCCATTGCGTCGACCAAGTGCGACCATTGTCCCAGTTGGCCACGTTGAAGAAGAAGTTGTGGAACGACACACCCTTCATGTTGTATGGAAAATTCGACATCAAATAATCTTCTTCGGTGAGGTCGTCGACGCCTGGGCTGGCGTAATAGTGAACCTGCCCGTCGGCGGTGAACGACATGCCTAGCGTCCACCAACCCGGCTCCGTGATGTCGATGCTGCGAACGTCGTGCCCACGGCGGTCGGCGCGAATCGTCAGCTTGGCGAAATCCTGCTCGATATTGCGGCTCGTCTCGCTGCGGAACAAAAAGAACATGCCGGGCCAATATTCTTCCGGCTTTTCGCCTGACTTTTGGCCGCGGCAATCGGCCCGCATGCCGAATTGGGCGCCGGTGCGATTCTCCCACTGGTCAAACGGCGGCAAGTAAACGCGCACCGTGCAGCTTGGCTGCCACGAAATTGGAATCGGCCGGCCGAGCTTGCGGTCGAACATCATGAGGATGTCGTCTTGCATCTGCGAGTTGCTGACGCGGCCAGGGATGCCGGAATTCTTCGTGGCAAACAACATCGCGCCGGTGCTACCGTCGATACCGTCCGGCGGCGTGTCGACGCGCTTCACCAGATCGGGTGTGCCGCGCTTGCCGCCTTCATGCCACAGGCCGTTTGCGGAGCGACCGCCGGGACTGCGCTGTTTGTCATCCTGCTCATGGCTGCTTTTGGGGTGATTGTAGCGATAGCTCCAGTTTGGGTCCTCGAAGTCGTCGCAGACGTCGGCGAGAAACTCCCCGGTTCCGGGCACGAACGGAGTGCCGGCGTATGCGGACAACTGAACGGACACGGCGACAGCCGCCGATTGGAACAACACGGCCAATGTGCGACGAGTTCGGGACATGGACGATCCTTCCATGGATTCGAGGAGACGTGTGGGAATAGCTCGCTAGCATGGCGCGCGGCGCGCACCATCGCGCGGCGCCCTGTCGTCATTATCGTCAAAGTCCACCAGTAAAAATGAGCCGCTACGCTCCGCCAAAGCGCAGCTGGCAGCGATTGGTGCCTGCACACAGTTCGCATGCATCGGCGCGACCCTGCGTGTGCGCGAGACAATGCTCGATCCGCTGGCGCATCACGTCGGCCATGAGAGGGTGCAGTCCGAAAGGAGCCGTAACAAGATAGCGGACGCCGGGATGCTTGCGCGCCGCCGCCGCGGTGAGATGTGGAATGTCGTCGTTCCAATGGCGGCCTGGAAGCAGGAAGTAGGGGAACACGACGACAGTTTTTGCGCCTCGAGCCACACACTGCGAGAACGCAGTTTCGATCGAAGGCTCGGCCAGCTCCATGTGGGCTGGTTCAACGATAGCAATGCCGGTGGACGCCGCAAACTGTCGGGCGACATCCAACAGCAGCTCGTTACTCTCGCCCCGACGCGACCCATGATCGACGACAATCACACCAATGCGCTGTTTGTCGTCCAACAATAAAGAATCCGCGTCATTCATCGCTTGCGGTTCAGCCGCGCGGGTCGCGAGCGTCCTTGCGCGGACCGACGGTGATCGTTGTATATCGAGTGAGGGGGAACTTGCGGAGAACGGCCTGCAGATCGTCCAATGTAACGTCATCGAGCGACTTGAGGTCATCGGCCACGGTGCGATATTCGCGCCGTTGCAGCCAATTGCCGCCGACGTTGAACAGCCGGTTTTGCGGCCGCTCGCTGCCCAACACCACCCGAGCCTTCACCTTATTCTTCGCTTGCTGCAGTTCCTCGCGCGTTACGCCTTCGGATTCGACGGTGCGAAAAATCGTTTCGAGTCGAGCCAGATTTTCATCCAGGAGATCAGGTTCGCAGCACAGGGACGTGTAAAACATGCCGACGCCCAGGTACTCGTAATGACCGAGCGTTGCCGTCTCGGCGAGACCGGGGTCGACGAGCTCCCAATACATCCGGCTTCCCGAATCGTCGCCGACGATGGTGGCCAGCAGCTTTGCCGCGTAGCGATCGGCGTCCTCGGATGCCGGCGCGTCGGCCAGCTGCAGCACATACTGCTGCGTGGCGCTGGGTCGATGCACTAGCTCGAATTGCGTCTTTGAAGAAGCCGACGGAACGGAACGCTTTGCATCTTGCGCCTGCCAGTCGCCGCAGCGGGCTGCGACTTGCTCAACCAGAGCTTCAAAATTCACTTTGCCGGCCGCCGCAACGAACACATTGTCGGCGCTGTAACGCGATGTGAAGTAATTTCGCATCTGCTCCGGCGTCAGATCGCCGACCGACTGGCTCGTGCCGAGCACGCTTTTTGCGAGCGGGTGCCCGCCAAGATGCAACTGCTTGATGCGGTCATCCATGCCGAACGGCGGCTGATCGAGGTACATCTGGATTTCTTCCAGGATGACCTTCTTTTCCATGTCGAAGTCATCCGGTCGCAGGCTGGGCCGCAGGATGTCGGCGAGCAAGTCGACGCTCGCCTCTTGATACTCGGGCAGCACCGAGGCGTAGTACGCGGTGCATTCTTCGCTCGTGAACGCATTGTAATGGGCCCCGATTTCGTCGAACTCGCGGTTCACATCATCGGCCGAGCGCCGCGGAGTTCCCTTGAAGCACATATGCTCAAGAAAATGGCTGACGCCGGCGACATCATCCGACTCGTCGCGCGCACCGGTGCGCACCAGAAAAGCAACGCTCATCGAATGGGCGTCGTCGTTCGTTTCGGCGACAACTTCCAGCCCGTTTTCCAGGCGATGGCTGCGAAATTCCAAGGGTGGTCTCCTGAAAGTACCCGATGACCTGCGTGGATCGCCGCACCTATTTTATTCCTGCCGGCATCTCCAACGGCTGCGGGCCAAGGGTCACGACTAACAGATCGCGCGGTGGGTTCGCGGACAAAAATGCGTTGATCGTTTCGGCCGAAAGCTTGTCGACGAGTTGCCCGACCTCATCCAGCGAACGCGCCCGACCCAGATGATACCAATCGCGCGCTAGCGCACCGCTGCGCGCGCTGGTGGACTCCTGCTGCATGATGAGTGAGCTTTTGATGCGTGCCTTGAGACGTTGCAGCTCGTTTTGCTGAATGCCCTCACCGAGCCGGAGCAGCTCGCTCACCGTCACATCGAGCGTTTCCTGCGCCCTTTCGGCCGTTGTGCCCGCATAGCAGAGCACGCTTGCCCGGTCGCGCTGCGTGTGCAGCGAAGCATAAACCGTGTAGCACAGACCGCGCTTTTCGCGGACTTCCGTGAACAGACGCGAGCTCGAGCCGCTCGATAAAACACCGACCGCCGCCCACGCTTGAAAATAATCGGGGTGCTTGTACGGAATTGTTGGGTACGCGATTCCAACGTGGGATTGGCTGGATTCAAACGGAATGTGATGGCCGGCCGCCTTGCCGTTCGTACTGCTCGGCTCGCCCGCGTCGCCCGTCTGCCAGTCGCCGAACAGTTGCTCAACGTGGTCGCACAGGCGTTGCCAATCGAAGTTTCCGGCGACGGCGAGGATCGTGCCGCCAGGCCGATAGTGTCGCGCGTGAAACTGACGCACGTCATCGATCGTCGTGGCCCGCAACGGCTTCTCTTCGCCGTGGCTCGAGCGGCCCCAAGGATCTGGATAGCGGCGGCGACGCAGTTCAATCATGAGCTTGTGGCTCGGCTCGTCGTCGATCGAGCGCAGCTCTTGCAGGCACGTGTTGCGGCCAGCGTCCAACTGGTCCGGCGGAAGATGCGGACGGCGAATCAAATCGGCAAACAGCACCAGCGCCGCCGGCAGATTATCGCGCAGCGTGGCCCCGGAAAAAGTCGCCTGCGCCACGCCCACCGATTCGCCGCGCTCGACGCCCAAATTCTCCAGGTCGGCGACCCACGTTCGGCTATCGCGCGGACCGGCGCCGCGAAGCATCATTTCGGAGGTTAGCGAAGCCAGGCCGGCGCGGTTCGCCGGATCATGGCTGCACCCGGCTGGCAGCAGAAACGTGAACGCGGCCGACTCGAGCGACTGCGTCGGCTCGCCGACGAGCACCATACCATTGGCTAGCGTGTGAGAAAATATTGAGTTCGACATCAATCGATTGATCTCTCATTCGGCGCGGCCGATTCAATTGCACCGCAGTGCACGTAGCAGATTTGTCACGCGCGATGCGGACAACGAGTGCGTGCGTAACGAGCGTTCAAGAATAGGCGAGTTCCACTGCCTTGAACAGCGTCTTTGTGCGACGAAATCCCAGCCGCTTGTAGAGCCGCACGGCCCGTTCATTTTGTGCCGTTACCTCGAGATAAGCATAGGCCAATCCAACCTGTTGGAAGCCGGCCAGGGCCGCCGAAATCAGTGCCGTGCCCAGGCCAAAGCCGCGGTGACGCGGCGTGATGCCCACGTTTTGAATGGCCCCGTACTTATTTGATGCGCGGATTCCCTGAATCGTGCCGCAGAATTCGATTTCGTTGCCGCTCGTCGAGGCGGCCAGCCAAGTGGCTTCCGGCAGGAAGCCGTCTTTGAGACTGATTTCCTGCATCAGGCGATAGCAGCCGTCGAAGTCGCTG
>DATFGJ010000209.1:0-4249 GCA_035249585.1 Lacipirellulaceae bacterium | reverse complement strand
GTGCCGGTGACATGAAGCGCATCGTATTGGAGTTCGGGAATCGAGCCCCCCAGCTCAATATCAAGTGCACCCCCAGTCTGCTGCGCATAGTTGCCAACGATGTCGAGCCGGCCAGGCGAATCGCCGGGACGGACGCGGCCGCCATTGGTGACGTTGGCCTGCACCGCTGCATCGCCGCCGAGCGTGCCGGAGCTCCAGATGTGCACTGTATTGGCAACCACGCGGGCCCCGTCATTCACCATAAGCGTCCCGGTGCCGCCGGACTGGCTCGCACTGCCGCCGACAAATAGCGAACCCGTTGCTCGCAATTCTGAGCCGTTGCCGGTTATCGTCACGGCGCCCGTCGAACCAGTCATGCTGCCAATGAAGCCAAATGAGGTGTTGACTACGCCTCCGGATTCGATTGTGAGCATGCCAGCGCCTTCGCGCCCCACTTCGATCAGCGAACCGCTACTCACTGTAGAGCCGGCGCCGACCACCTCGACACTTCCGGTCGAACCCGCCCCATAGCCAATGAACGCCTGCGGCTGTGAAACGCTCGCGCCGGTATCCACTCTCAGGCTGCCTTCGCCGGAGAAACCGATGACGAGATATTCGCTGTTGGTCCACGTGGAGCCGTCGCCGACGACCTGGACAATACCATCCGAGTTGGCAGACGCGCCGACGAGGCCTCTGGCACTGGCGACTCGCCCGCCGCCAGTGGCTCGGAGCAAACCGTCTCCTTGGCCGCCGACAGAAAGCTGACCGCTGTTCGTCCATGTCGAACCGCTGCCGCGGACCGTAACCTGGCCGTTCCCAGCAGCGAGCGTGCCGATGACGGCAAGATCAGTAGCGACGGTGCCACCATTCTCCACCAACCCTGACCCAAAGCCGGACGTGCCCACTTGCAGCTCGTCGCTCGTCCATGTGGCGCCTTCGCCCTCGACCCAAATCGTGCCCATTGACCCAAAGTTTTGGCCGATCACGCCGCGGGTGCTGACAACGCTCGCGCTGTCGTGGATTTCCAAATCGGCCTCGCCGGAATAGCCCACGATCACGTTACCAGTATTGATCCATCTCGAACCTGTGCCACCAACGGCGACCGAACCCGTCGAACCGCTCTCCAGGGCAACGATGCCATCTTGATTGTCGACAGCGCCGCCACCTTCAATTGTAAGACTCCCTGCGCCGCGCTGGCCCACCGTGAGGTCCTCAGCCACCTGCAGCTCGGATTGAAAGCCCGTGACTGACACATCGCCTGTTGAACCAACCGCATAACCAACGACAGCGACGCTTTGAGAAGCGCTGCCGCCGGCTTCGATGACTAACTTTCCTTCGCCCGATTGACCGATGATGAGAGTTTCATCGTTGGTCCAGTTCGAATCCATGCCCTTAATGGTGACGGTGCCATGCGCGCCTGCAGAGGCGCCGATGAAGCCCCTCGGGCTGTCCACACTGCCGCTGTTCTCGACCCTGAGCGATCCGTGGCCCAAACTGCCGACTTGGATCTCATCGCTCAGCCACGTTGCATCTACACCTTCAATCGATACTGTGCCCCGCCAATCTGGCGAATTACGCCAGTTAGGATTGTTGCCGATAAAGCCACGGTCGCTCGCGACGGTGGTCCCAGCTTTCACGAGCAAAAGTCCCTGTCCGGAATGCCCCACGCTTATGTCGCCGTGGTTGATCCAGGTCGAACCCGCTCCCTGAAGAAGCACCGTGCCGACGGAATCGCTGCCTAAGCCAATGATGGCGTCTGTGTTTTCGACGCTTGCGCCAAGCAAGATTGTTAGTCCGCCCGAGCCGAATTGGCCAACCGTGAGGGCCGCGCCAACATTCAACCCGGATTGGAAGCCGCTGACAACGATCTCACTGGATTGGCCGGCAAGGTCACCGATGATCGTGGCAAACTCCTGAGTATTAACATGCAACGTGCCGTTGTAGATTTCAATCAACGCTCTGGCGTCGTCGGCGCCGCCCATGCGGAGCGTCGCAATTTCGGCGTTGCGATGCACTTCAAGCCGGTAATCGCTTTGGGCCTCCTCCATGTGAAAATGCACATTCGTCGTCGCGAATGGCGGCAAACCGCGCAACAGTTCGCCCGTCGACTCGGTTCCCCACCAGTGCGAGCCGTCATGCCATTGGGCTGTGGGAATGGTATCTCCTGCTGCAACCAAGCCGTTGCGGATATCGTCCTGGCCCCACCAGGTGTTGATGTGAAGGTTGGCTGGCGTCCTGAACTGCCACCCCAAGTCCTCGAAAATCCCTCGCTCGAAATCAAACAGGCCATGTTGGGCGAAGCCTTTTCTTGCGAAGGGATTCGTGATTCCAATCTCGAGATTAGCATTTGAGGGATCGACGACCGCAGTATGGCTCAAGCTTGAAACGGAAAACGGATCCGGCGAATATATCGGCACTGGTCCGCCCAGTGCGGCCTGGGCTCTGGGGCCAACGAACGTCACGCCTTCCGTGACGTCAAATGCACTCCCCGTGCCTGCTATTGGCGCGAGGCCGTTGTGGTCGCGCAGAAATGCGTCAAGCGGCTGCAGTCGAAGGACGCCGTCATCGTTGAGACCCCACTGCGCTATTGCGTTGTTGTACGAAGCGCCATGGCCGAGCGCATGGCCCAGCTCATGGATGGCGATCGTCGTCAGGTCGTAATGGCCAGCCGGAGTTTTGCCACCCGTGCGCGCATACCAGTCCAAGAACTCTTCAGTCGGACCTCGACCGGGGGCGTACCAATCGGTAAGGTCGGCATTTACGTACATTGTCGCATCGCGCTCGTCGTCGTTCAGGATGTTGTTTCGAAACTTCCACAACGCGCGGTGCTGCATTTGGCCGTTCGCCGACACGAATTCTGACGTCATTCCGGCCACTCCTTGGTTTGCATCGTGTTTGATGTCGAAGTTGAGCTGCATCTCAATCGTGCCGACGAGCCAATGAGACCATGTTGCAGCGGCCGCGTTGATCGCGTAGATTTGCTCGGGCTTTGACAAGAAGGGGTCGCTGTCGTAACTCATTTCGAGGTAGATCGTAGCCTTCGCCGTTGATGTGGCCGCAAATGCAACCGCGCACATCGTGCTCGCCCACGCGAAACGGGTTAATAGGGGCTTGTGCATCTCAGGCCTCCGTCATCGGGTGCATCGGTCCGGGCGAACACTGCGCCGATGGAGCATCGACAGCATTGCGACGAGAAGCAGCGGTACAGACGTCGGCTCCGGAACAAGCGTCCAGACCGCTATGCCCTCGCGGCTATCGGCCAGTCGAAAGAAGTACGCGACGCGCGGTACGCCGCTCTTGTTCAGGCCGCTGCCTTCGTCGCCCCAGCGCTCTGGCGGGGCGAAACTTAAGGCGGTGATCGTACTGCCCAGAAAGGCATCGCCTGTGCGCACGACTTGCAGGAGCCCAAGCGCGTCGTCGAAGAAGAAGATGCCTGTGTTGTCGCTGGCTCCGCCGCTCGTGCCGGTCAAGGAAGCGCGAAAGGCTAACTGACCGGCGTCGTTCAACGCGGGACGCTCATGAATGACAAATCGGCCGTTGCCGTCGGGCGCAAGCTGTCCTTCACGGACGACTTGCACCAGCGTCGCCCCATCGCTGCGAAAGATGCCATAATCATCGCTGTTGCCCTGCGCGGTGCCGGTGAGCCGTGCATCGAACGCCACTTGCCCCGAATCGTTCAGCGCGGCCGGAGCGGTAAAGCCGAGTCCCGTAAAATCGAAGAACGCACCGTTGCCGTCCGGTGCCATCTGCCCCTTGCGAACAATTGTGACAAGGGACGCGCCGTCGCCGCGCAGGATGCCCGTATTGTCGCTGGCCCCGCCCAGCGTGTTACTGAAGTTGGCAAAAAACGCCGCATGACCCAGTTCGTTCAGCCGCATTGAAAACCAGGGAGTGCCAGCGTATTGGCCGTTACCATCGAGCAATGCCTCACCGTAACGAGCTAGTTGAGTCGACGTCGTGCCGTCGCCGAGAAAGATTCCGCCTCCAACAGGGCTGGAAAGGTATCCCGTGAACGCTACCCGCCCCGCATCGTTGATCTGGGGCCCCAGTGCGAATTGGCTGAATCTGCCGCTGCCGTTAGGCGCGTCTTGACCCGTGCGTGCAATCTCGACGAGCATTGACCCGTCGGTGCGGAAGATACGCTCCACGCCGCCAACGCTCGAAGAAGCGGACCAAAATGCAACCTGGCCCGCGTTATTCAGTACGTACTCGGGTGCTCCCATAATGCTGCCGCCGCCATCCGGCCAAGGCTGTCCTTTCCTGACGAGCT
>DATFGJ010000208.1:0-9089 GCA_035249585.1 Lacipirellulaceae bacterium | reverse complement strand
GTTATCGCCCGGCGCGGACGCGATTTGCCACGCATGGGCCGGGTCAATCGTTCCGTTGCCGCCCGGGGGCGCGTCGAGCCGGCCGGAGACCGGCGTGAGCTGGCCTGGGTCGATTGCGCCGCGCGCCGACGTGAGCGTATAACCGCGGATGTCCAAGGCGTGCGCCGAAACGTTGGCGACAATAATTCCGCCCGTTTCGCGGTTGACGGTGACCTTAAGCTCTGCCGCGGGCACGATGCGGAAGATTTCGCCGAGGCCTGGCCCAGGATATTGACCGTCAAAACCCGACCCGTTGCCGAAGTCGATGAGATATACGTTGCCGGAATTGTCTTCGCCGAACGACACGATGTGGTCCAGGCCCGCGCTGCTGCCGGTTGTCGAATTTGGAGCGTATGAGGGGTCGGTCGGATCATAGACTAGCGACTGCCACAATGAGCTCACGTCGGTCAGCGTGCCGTTGTTGCCGTTGTAGCTGGCTGCGGGCGTGTTGCGGTCGAAGTCCAGCATCCAGATCTGGTTCGCGTTTCCGGTGGTGACAAAGTCCGCATAGAAATACTTTTCCTGCAGCTCTGCCACGGCACCGCGGTAGAGATATCCGCCGATGACGGCTTCGCCGCCGCCATCGTGCAAGAACTGCTGCACTGGCTCGAGTGAGGTGACGCTGGTGAAGGGATTGACCTGCGCGTCGGGCGCGCCGGTTACATCGCTGTCATCCGTTCCTTCGCGCTGCGGCCAGCCATAGTCGACGGGCGGCCCTGTCACGTTCGCGCCGGCTTTGAGAAAGCTGACTTCTTCGGCCACCACCTCGCCGACGTCGCTCATCCATAAATCGCCCGTGGCCCGGTCGAAGCTCGC
This sequence comes from Lacipirellulaceae bacterium, assembly GCA_035249585.1. Classification (GTDB taxonomy): domain Bacteria; phylum Planctomycetota; class Planctomycetia; order Pirellulales; family Lacipirellulaceae; genus JABDGM01. The sequence continues at coordinate 8,234 of DATFGJ010000208.1, read as the reverse complement.
CCGGTAAACGTTGCGCAAGCCTGTGAGATAAACTTCGCCGAGGCCGGCGATCGGCGACTCCGGGTTGGCCGCGTTGTACGTTGGCAGCGGATTGGACGGCGGGATTGCGAAGTTTTTGAGCGCGTCCGCCGGGTAGGCATCGGCGCCGACAACGTCGACTCGCAGCATCTTGCCGGCGATGTCACTGGGATTCTGCGATGGCCGGCCGGTCGGTGACGTGCCGCCGTTGTATGGGGCGCCAAACGATCCATCGCCGGTGCTGATGTACAAGTAGTTTCGAGCGGCGCCGGTCGCGGTCGGATCGAATCCGATCCAATCAATCGTGTGATTGTTCTGCCTGTTGTTCGGATACTGCAGCAGTAGGCGACTGAGCGTGGCCGCATACGTCGGGTTCGGGCCGCCAATCGCCACAGCGTATTCCTCGACGCGATTGAGAGCCGTGCTGCCAGACTGTGCGCTCGACACGTACATCTTGCCGAAACCGGCGGATGACGGAGTATTGAAGTCCGGATGGAAGGCGATTGTCTGCAGGCCAGTATCGTTGGTGACGCTGCGGCTGGAGAGATCGAGCACCGTCGTGCGCATGCGCGTATTCACGTCGTAGCGCCAGACGCGCCCCATGACGTTGGCGGCGCCGAAGCCGGGATTCGCATCGCGCGTGCGCTCCGTGAAATAGAGGATGTTGGCCGGATCGTTCGGCGCTTGCGTGACGTATGTCGGCTGGTTCAGGCCGGAAGCAATGCGCTCAAGGCGAAACGCTTGTGCGTGGGCATGGGATGCGGCAAGCAGCGCCAAGCCAAACACAACCGAGATCCAGCTAGGATCCAAAGGAGATTTAATCGGTGGCCTGCTCATGTTGCCGCCTGATTCAAAGTTCCGGAACACTTTTCAATCGTGTTTCACGTCGAATCGCAGCACGGATAGCGAGTATGCCGGAAACGTGTGGCTGAATTGCGGCTGCGTCACATCAAGAGTTTCCGTGACAGGCGCAACTTTGCGCGGTTCACTGATCGAGTTTTCATCCTCCGGATTTCCCTTGATTACGATCGCGCTGGCGGAATCCAGGCCGCCGATTCCCTGTACACTCAGATCTGCTGCCATGTTTTCGCCCGTTGGATTTACTACCTTCAGGATAACCTGCCCGGAATTCGTGTCTCGACTTGCGGTCGCAAATAAGCGCGGCAGATTCGGAGGCGGAATGTCGAGGTCGTGGACCAGCTCGCCGTCCAAAAAGCAGCGCACTTTCGAGCCGGCAAGCTCGACTTTGAGGTCGTACCACCGGACGGTCTCGATGGAGCCCTGTTTGCGCTCGATTGTGGTGTCGTCGACGCTATGGCTCGCGAGATTGGCCTGGAAAGAATGCTGAGTATTGTTTGCAGTGCCCAGGTTCCACTGCAGATACGATCCGCCCGCACTATTTCGCACGATGACGCCGAAACCGTCTCGCCCGGCAAGTTTTCGTGCTTTAAGCGTGAGCGTGCCGTCCTTCCATGAAAAGTCGCCGAATTGCACACGAGCCGCCGCGCGGCGATCCGTCTGGCGGATGACGCTGTTCTGGACGTCCCAATTGCCGCGAAACGTCGTGCGCATACGGTCGTCAGCGAAAGCCGCGGCCAATTCGAGCGTTTTTCCGTCGACCGTGATTCGCACATCCTGAAACTCTGCACTCGCGCGATCCGTGACGAGTCCAATTCGGCCAGCCGGCGCTTCCGCCGGCCGGGAATCGATCAGCTTAACGGGCAGGACCACGTCGCCGCGGTTCCGGCTGAACATCTGCTGGACGTAATAATTCGCCGTCGCGTAGGCCGTGAGGTTGTCGAACCAAATGAGATTCGGCCGCCATTGCCAGGCGTCTTCATGTGCGAGCAATGGCGCATACGACGACATCACGACGACATCCGAGTTGCGCTCCAGCCCCGTCATGAACGCGGCCTCGGCCAGCGCGCAGCGCAAGCTGTTGCGGTTGTCCGGCGAGGCGATATCAACTGACTGGGCCGCGTACTCGCCCATAAACACCTTGGGCCCGCTGCGGTCGTAGTCGTCGTAACGCGTCGCCGATCGCAGGAACCAATCCGGCATCGCGTAGCAATGCTCGTCCACGATTTCCGCCTTCAGCGCTCGCAGCTCGCGCCAGGCGAAGCGAAAGTTTTCGTCCGCCGGGAACGGCCCTGAGCCCGAAACGAGCTCGATTTCCGGGTGCTTTTCCTTGAGCGCTTCGGTGAATTGCTTGTATCGCTCGAAATACTGTGGGCCCCATTGCTCGTTCCCGATGCCAAGCATTTTCATGCCGAACGGCTCGGGATGCCCCATCGCGGCTCGCTTCGCGCCCCAGGTTGTCGCCGGCCCGCCGTTGGCGAATTCGATTAGATCGAGTGCATCCTGAATGTATGGGCCTAGTTCATCCAGCGGGACCAACTCGCCGGTGTTGAATTGGCAGGCCATGCCGCAGTTGAGAATTGGCAGCGGCTCGGCGCCGAGCTCTTCGGCCAGCACGAAGAATTCGTAAAATCCAAGCCCGAACGACTGGAAGTAATCCGGGGCAGGGCGGTGGGCAAACTCCGAATTCCACCGATTGATGATGAGCTGCCGCTCCGGACGCTCGCCGATCGTCGTCTTCCATTGGTAGCGGCGCGAAAGCTCGCTTCCTTCCACGATGCAGCCGCCGGGAAAACGCAAGAACGCGGGCTTCAAATCGGCCAGCAGCTCGACAAGATCCGCGCGCAAACCGCGGGGGCGGCCCTTCCACGTTTTTTCCGGATATATCGAAACGAGATCCACGTCGATCGCGCCAGGCCTGGCAACCGTCAGCACGAGCTGCGCTTTCGATGAAGTTGCAGCGGGAGTCAAAACCGCCGAGTGTTCTGACCAGTTTGTGCTGGCGCCGGTTATTTCCGCCGCAGCCAGCACTTGGCCTCCAGGAGTGAGAAGCGCAACATGCAGGTTTGCGTTTTCGCTGTCGGCTCGAATGTACGTCGAAAACGTGTAGCGCTCGCCGGCACGCACGCCGATTCCGCGGAATCCTTCGTTGCTGGCCGCCGTGGGGCCGCTGGTGTAGCGAAGCTTCAAGTAATGCGGGTTCGCCGCGGACGCGGGATTTTCATGGCTCACCTGCATGTCACCCTTCGCGCGATTCTGCGGCGAGGCGCTCCATCCCATGAGCCGCTGCGGAAATTCAAACGAGCCATTCTTGACCAGTTCGGCGTTCAGCCCGCCGTCGCCGCCGAAATTAATGTCCTCGAAAAAAATGCCGTACAGCCGCGGGCTGATCTGATGCGCCGGATTGGCCACATCGACCGACAACGAAACGTCGGCGGCAACTGCGCAGCCGATGAAAAGCAGCCAGCAATTGATCGAAACAACGAGAGTGGCTGGCCGCGGATTCATCATTCGCACTTCCTCATTCTGCAGGAACGGAATCATGAAAACGTGCGACGCGAGGATCACTCTTCCCGGCCCTCCCCCCAAGGGAGAGGGAGCTGGCTGATGCTGGCTCTGACGCGCGATGGAGAAAGGCGCGCGACTCACCGTTGTGCACGGCGAAGACAAGGTCGGGGCGCCCGTCGCTATTTAGCTCAACGATGCGTACGTGCCGCGCGTCGGCCGGCACGACGATGCCGCTTTGATCCGGCCAGACAGTTTGAAACTTTCCCTGGCCATCTCCTAAAAGCAGCAGGCCAACGCCGCCGTCCATGCGGCCGGTTTCCAGCTGCGAGCTATAAAAGTTTTGAGCCATCACAATGTCGAGACAGCCGTCTCGATTCACATCACCCACATCCACGCCGAAGCTTGGCGCAACTTGGGCCAAAGCCGGCAGCGGCTCGAAGCGAAATCGGAACTGGCCTTCGTTGATGAGGACGCCTGACTCGAGCGTGTTTGCTTTGAAGACCTGGGCGCTATCGAGCTGCTCCTGCGAGAAAATGTCCGCCAGGGTCGCGCGGCCAAAAACATCGAAACTTTTGAACTTCGACATGAGGGCGGGCATCGCGTTGCGCAGCGCATCCAAGTCGCGGCGCGGATACCAGGCGTGGCCCTCGTACAGCGCTTCGATGAGCTGCGATTCGCCAGTCCCATCGAAGTCGCCGTAGTACAACCGGACGGGCTGCTTCGGAGTCGCTTTATATCTCGTGTTGAGCCCGAAGTTCGTTGCAACGAAGTCGACGTCTCCATCGCCATCGAAATCCCCGGGCGCAATTGCTAACCACCAGCCGAGCCGGTCGGCCAGGCCCGACTCGCCGGTCTTCTCAATCAGCTTGCCGTCCTCGTTTGAAAAAACTCGAATTGGTCCCCAATCCGTCGTCACGAACAGGTCGGGCCAGCCATTGCCGTCCACGTCTGCCCAGACCGCGTCGGTAACCATGCCTGCGCGCTCGATTTCGCGCGGTGTTTTCGCTTCGAAACGGCCGCCCGCGTTGATGAGCAGGCGGCTTACGGGCGGCAGCGGATATTGCCGCGGTAGCGAGCGGCTGCCGACAAACAGATCGACGTCGCCGTCCTTGTCGAAATCGCAAGCCGCGGCGACGCTGCCGCTGTCGCGGAGATCGGGCTGTGCGCCCTCGTCGGCCTTCTGAAATTGTCCGCCGCCTTGATTAAGATAAATCCGGTCGCGATATGCAGTATCGCCCGGTGGATGTTCGATGCTGCCGCTGACAACGTACAAGTCCAGATCGCCGTCGCCGTCCGCGTCGAAGAATTCGGCGTGGGTGTCTTCACACTCGCGATCCGTTTCAAGGTCGGCGACCTGTTGATGCTGAAATGCGCCGTCTCCTGAGTTAAGAAGCAAGCGACCGGCTTGTCCTTTCGGGCCTCCCACGTAGCAGTCGTCATCGCCGTCGCCATCCACGTCGGCCCAGGCCATCGCTAAACCGACCTCGGACAGCCGATACGGCAAGAGCGGCTGTAAGCTCATGTCATTGAACGGCTCGTCCTCGTAATCAATCCTGGGAAATCCGGCGGCCGCGGCGAACATCGGCGACGAATCGGACGGCGGCTCCGCGCTGGCGGGCCGGCGGGCACGCGGCTTGGCCGGCGGATCCCCCGCCGGCTCGGTGATCGTGTAAAAACGGTCGGCGCGCAGGTCAGTAAATTTCTGTTGGTGGCCGCTCGGCCACGTCACGGTGAGCTCTTCTATGACGTTCGAGTCGCCAAGCCCGAACGTTGCAATGGGTTCGCTGGCGGAAAGCCAGCCGCGCGCCAGCGTCACGTAGCTTGTTTGGCGCAATCCGGCAGCGACGAGATCGATCTTGGCGCCGATTCCAAAGCGATTGCTGATCCGACCATGCAAGCGGATGCGCGCCCGATGTCCCGTGTCGTAACCGTTTCGATAAATGCTCACCGGGGCGTCAGCATTGCTTACCACGAGATCAAGATCGCCGTCGTTATCGAAATCGGCCGTCGCTGAACCAAAGCTCACGCCGCTGCGATCGAGACCCCACGAGCTCGCGACGTCCTCGAATTTCAAATCGCCGCGGTTTCTTAGCGCCACATTGACTTCTTTGCGCATCGGCTGCTCGGCCCAGAAGCGACCCCATTCCGTCGAGCCGGGTTCGACGTGAGCATCGGCGTATTGTGTCAAGTCGGCATTCATCATGTCGCGCACGACGCCGTTCGTGACGAACAGATCGATCCGACCGTCGTTGTCGAAGTCGGCCAGGCGCGGGCTCCACGTCCAGTCGGTGCGCGCCATGTTCGCCTGGTAGGCCGCCTCGATCATGCGACCGGAGCCAGTGTTGATGAACAGTGCGCTGCGCACGTACTGCCGTGGTTGGCCGATTTCCAAGAACCAGTTGCTGTTGGCGAGGTTGCCGCGCATCACCATTTCACGGTGATGCGTGCGTGAATCCATGTCCGTCGCCAGAAAATCGATCCGCCCGTCATTGTTCACGTCGGCGATGTCGGTTCCCATCGAAAACCACGGTGTGTGGGGCAGGATGTCTTTGGCGACGTCGGTAAAAGTTCCGTCGCCGTTGTTGTGATACAGATAGTCCGGTCCCATAAAGTCGTTCGCGGCGTATACGTCCGGAAACCCATCGTCGTTATAATCCCACCACGTGGCCGATAGTGTAAATTGAGGCCCTTTGATGCCGGCTTCCTGTGTGATCTCCGTGAACCTCTCACCGTCGTTCCGATACAAGTGGTCGAACTGTCCGGCCTCCGTTTTGGTAACGTGGCCGCCGGGCAAGTGGATCAATTGCCAGTACTCTTCGGCTTCATCGGATACGACCGGCTGGTTGTCGACGTATCGGAATGGAGTTTTGATTTCGCTCGGCGGTGCTTGCGCAGTGGTCGCCAAATAGCCATCCAAATCGCCGTCGTTGTCGATGTCGGCGAAGGCCATTGTCATGCTTGCCCCGTCGAAGCCCAGGCCATAACGCTCCGCCTGCTCGGTGAATTGCAATTTGCCGTCGCCTCGGCCCCGCTGGTTAATGTACACGCGATTTGCGTGGCGATATCCGCACGCGTAGATATCCAGGTCGCCGTCATTATCGATGTCCACGAACGTGGCGCCGGTTCCCCAGAAGTTTGCGTCCTGGAGTCCGACATCCGCCGTGACGTCGTCGAACCGGAAGTCGCCCAGATTGCGAAACAGCCGATTTCCTCCCTTGGGACTCGTCACGTAAAAGTCGGCAAGGCCGTCGCCGTCGAAATCGCCCGTCGCGACGCCCCCGTTGGCATTCAGAAGAACAACCTCGCGCACGTTCTCGGCAATGTCGGGAACTTGCATCTGGAAAGCGACGCCTGTCCGCTCTGGTGCGAGCATTTCGAACATGGGCGAACCGGCGGGCCGTGGCGAAATCACTGAAAGCGCGGCTGCAATCAGCTCTTCCGAGGGCACGGCGATCGGTGCCGCCGATTGTTCCGAATCGGTTCCTGCCGATTGGCCGGCTGCCTGATTGGCCAATTTAGTTCGCGGCGCTAACGATGTCGGAGCCGATTGCTCGGCATCTTTGCCGCATCCTGGGGCCAGGACGACAAGGAAGATCAAAGCCCAGCGCGGCAACAAGTTCGCCCTGCGACAAAGGTGGCACGAATCAAGCAGGGCGAAGTTGGTAACAAGCCAGTCTATCGCCGGTAAGCCGGGGCTCCGGGTCGTCACCTGCCATTCAATCGCGGCAACTGGCATTTTCCTGCCCGGGCATTACACCCGTTCCGCTCAATAAGCAATAAATGAACTCCCGCGCCAGCGCGACGAAACCAAGTAGGCGCAACGCACAGCTGCCGGGTCAAGCGGACGCGAGATATTCGCCGTCGAGCGGCTCCGCAATTTCTAAAGCGATACCGTCAGTTTGCGCTTCGAGTCTATCGAACGGCACCGGCTGAAGCAACTAAATTTGCCATTCCGTTCGAAATACTTTAACAATCTGCGGTCGGTGGTTGCGGCTTCAGATTGCACGGGTGCGGAATTCAGCCCATCTGTCTGCAATCAGCAGGAAATCGATTTCCCCGCGCGCCAATGCATGGTCACATCGCTCTCGAACGGCACGACCCTCTGATACTGAAAGCGCTTGTTTGTAGTTCGGAAAAATCCGAAAAATTGTTGCACTTTGGAATTTACGCGATTATGATACCCGAAACCAAATTTACGCAGCGCGCGGTAGGATGCGGTCGTTGCGATCTTCACCATCGCGCGATCAAAGCTGGGACTGCGTCGAGCTAATGATCGACCGGGTTCTGTTGTTGTCGCCGATCTTTTCGGTTGCTTGCCATCGGTCGCTATGCCTCGACCGACTGTGGTCACAGTAGCGTCCCGACGAGGTGGCTTCCGATTGTTGCCTGTGACAAGCTTGACCGCAGTGGTATCGGCCACGTGAAATGTTGACGCGCATTCCTGCGGTGAATGCCGCGTTGTGGAAGCTGGGAGTCGGAGCGGATCATGCGCGGACCAACTTCGGCGCGCGCAGCATTGGCAAAAAGGATGGGGCATTGACGAACTTTTAGACACATAGCGCTTTCAAGGTGAGAGTCCTTAGGAGAGTTACGATGATGGTCAACGTGGTTTCGCGGCGGGCGTTGCCCTCGTTATGTCAAGCAGTTATCGCGTCGCTCGTGATTGGCGCGGGATTGGTGGTCTCGAGCGCCAACGGCGCATTAAGGAATCAGTATCGAATGGCACTTGAACTTCTGTAAGTCGTTGGACGCCAACTGATATGGATTGAAAAGGCCATCCTTGCGAAGAGGGTGTTGTAAACGACGCACACTCTCAGCAAGGAGGCCAAGATGTTCGCTACGTTTCGCAG